>QMLJ01000040.1 GCA_003643935.1 Deltaproteobacteria bacterium
CCTGTATTGGCAAATAGATGCATACCCGGACCTGTAGTGTAATTCAATCTAAGGCCCAAGCCCTCAGGTCGGATATCTGAATCCCATAACAAATCAGAGGCCATCCACACGGCCTTCTGAATTCCCTTGTATTTCCCACCCCATATGTTTAACCATGTGCTTGGTGTGTACTCACAGTAGGCATAATCTATCCTTATATCAGGGCTTGAAAAGGTGTCAGATAGATCCACGGTTGTGGAGCGGGGATTCTTGCCTCCTGTGGCGAGGCCAAAACCCATCTCTAGCTTTTTATTTATCTCTTTAACAACACCCAACCTTAACCTTATCCTACCCCTGGTTCTTTCCGGCTTATCAGTCTCGTTTTGCCATTGAAACATAAGCCTGAAATCCCCTTTAAACTTTATATTCTTCATCCATGAGGGTACATTTTCCTCTTTAGCCTGTCTCTTTACCTCTTTTGCTTCTTCTTTTGTGAGTATGCCTTTTTTAACAAGTTTGTCTACCAATGTGTCCATGTCACTTGCGAAGGCTGTGCTTAAAGATAATAGGACTCCTGTGATCAGGGCAATTATTAGAAACAGCAACTTGTATCCTCTATGTTTACCTGACCCACGTACCCATTCTGGATTTGCTGCATGGCTTTTCCTGGAAATCATCTTTTAACCTCCTCTTTTATCTATTTTATTTTTTCGTTGTCTTAAGAATCTTATAATCCTGAATAAAACATTCTATTAATCTTACATGGATGCAGTAACTTAGGCCTGGAGTCAAGTGTATGATCTCCTGGCGTGGAGGTGGAGACCGTAACAAACATGGCACCCACTCTTTAGAATCTATATTATTCATTATCCCTGTCATCTAATAGGCTAATATTTATAGATGATTAAGACTTGATGAATTCTTCGTTAAATTTCATATTGCAGAATAGAACTCCATACAGCCTGAAAAATAAAACCGGAATGACCTGGATACATCCTTCACCTATCTTCACTAAGGGCTTGGTGCTGGAAAACACTTGAGGACTAACTATATCAGATGGTAGGATAGAATCTGTTCGGGGAAAGAAGATATGGCTACATATATTGCAGTGATAGACGACGAACCAGACATACTGGAACTCGTAAGCCTACACCTTAAAAAAGCTAACTTTGAAGTAAAAGGCTTTGGCGACGGCGCTTCATTCTTAACCTCTATTTTAAGGAGAGTACCAGACCTCATAATCCTTGACCTTATGCTTCCAGATATTGATGGCATAGATCTCTTGAAAGATCTCAAGTCAGATAACAGGTACTCTAGTGTACCCATTATAATACTCACCGCAAAGAATCACGAATCAGAGAGAATCTTGGGTCTTGAGCTCGGTGCAGATGACTACGTGGTTAAACCCTTCTCACCAAGGGAGCTTGTCGCCAGGGTAAAGGCAGTCCTGAGGAGGATGACCAGAGAAGCAACAAAGTCTCCCATTCGCATAGAGGATAAAATATACATAGACCCCGAGAGTTTCACCGTAGAGGTTAATGGTTCTGCAATAGAACTAACCACGGTGGAATTCAGGATACTCTACCTACTTGCCTCAAAGATGGGGAGAGTGTTCACCCGTAATGAAATCCTAGATCACCTTTGGGGTGAAGAGAAGGCAGTGGTTGACAGGACAGTGGACGTGCACATACTGCACTTGAGGCATAAACTGGGTAGCGCTGGGACTATTATAAAGAGTATAAGGGGGGTAGGTTACAAGCTGGAATAATGAGGAAAAACATATTTCTCAAGATCTTCCTGGGTTACCTTGCCGTACTTACCCTGGTCTTTTCAGCAACAGTAACCTCATCTTTCAAGATAATAAGATCCAATTACATCCATACAACAAGGGATTTCCTTAAACGCCCTAGCATTGCGGTAAGGGATCTAACAAAGCCCATGCTGGAAAATAAAGACCTTGAAAAGTTGAATGCATATGTGGGTGATCTTGGAAGGCGCATGGGCATAAGGATAACCGTGATAGATAAAAAGGGCAGGGTCCTTGCGGACTCAGAAAAAGACCCCCTCCTCATGGAGAATCATGGGAATAGGCCAGAGGTGACCTCTGCACTTAGGGGCTCTCCCAAAAGCGCTACTCGTTACAGCACAACCCTTAAGAAATACATGCTCTACTATGCCATTCCATACAGGAGCAAAGAACATGTACTGGGTGTACTAAGGCTTAGCATACCACTCAATAACATAGATACACTCCTTGATTCCCTCAAGAAAAGGATATTAGAGGTAGCTCTTATCGTACTTCTAATATCTATCCTGGCTGGTCTTATACTCTCTCGTATCATATCTGAACCAGTAAGAAGACTTGCCGATTCATTTAAAAGTAATGGGAAATGGTCGCCTGGAGTAAATGTCAGTGTAGAGAGTGAGGATGAGATAGGTGAACTTGCAAAGGGATTCAATACAATGGCAGAACGGCTCGAAAGCTCGTTTACAGAGATATCCCATCAGAGAAATGAGCTGGAGAGCATTATATCATCCATATCCGAAGGCTTACTTGTGCTTGACCGAGAAGGCAAGATAATTAAATACAATAAGGCCGCTGAATACATATCAGACATTAAAGATATACAAGGGAAATACTACTGGGAGGCCTTTCTTTCAAGGGACTTGCAAGAATTCGTCTCAAAGGGTATTGAGGGACCATCGAGAAAGGAGATAATCTTAAAGAACAGGACCTTTATAGTAAGTATCACACCAGTACGTCCCGTGGATTTAAGCGTTGTTGTAATGCATGACATAACAGAACTAAAAGAAATGGACGGACTGAAGAGAGACCTTGTGACAAGCGTATCTCATGAACTAAGAACCCCGCTTACAGTCATAAAAGGATTTACAGAGACTCTTATCGAGGAAAACAAGGAAAAAGCAGGGCCTGACAACAAATACCTCAGCATAATAAAGCACAATACAGACAGGCTCATAAACATAGTAAGAGACCTGCTCGAGTTATCCAGCCTGGAGGACAAGGAGAGTAGGTTGAACATCGAAGATGTGGACCTTAAGGCCCTGATCCAGGCAGTACTTACTGGATTAAGTGAGCAGGCCAAGGCCAAGGGACTCAGCTTGAACTCAAGCGTATCCCAAACACCTGTGGTGGTAAGAGGCGATGCGTTCAGACTGGAGCAGCTCTTCACTAATATTATAGATAATGCCATAAAGTACACGGACAAAGGCTCAGTGGACATATCCATTAGTAGCGATGCAAATTATGCAAGGGTAGAGATAAAAGACACAGGCATAGGCATCCCTAGAGAACATCTGCGAAGAATATTTGATCGCTTCTACGTGGTAGACAAGTCAAGGTCAAGGAAACTAGGTGGTACTGGCCTAGGTCTCGCCATAGCAAAACACATAGCAGAGTTGCACACAGGCTCTATAAAAGTGGATAGTGCGCCTTACAGGGGTACTTCCTTTACAGTAATCCTTCCATGTTAATAGGAAATTAACAATAGCTTTATAGCGACTTAACAGGGTTTTGTTAAGGAGACTGCAACCAAAAATAAAAGGAGGCATAAATCCATGAGAAAAACACTAACTATAGGTTTACAAATAAGCATTATGTTTCTTTTCATCGCTATGGCGTCGAGCCCCTTTACCACAAGGCTTCAGGCAGGCCAAATCACAATTACAATAAAGGGATCCACCACGGTCCTACCCATAGCACAGGCCACTGCAGAGGTATTCATGGATAGGCATCCCGAGGTAAACATATCAGTGCAGGGCGGAGGTTCAGGATTCGGTATAGCATCCCTGATAGATGGATCCACGGATATTGCAGATGCATCAAGACCCATGAAGGAAAAGGAGATAATAAAGGCCCGGTCAAAAGGTGTATATCCACACGAGATCATAGTTGCAAAGGACGGGATCGCTATTATCGTGCACCCCTCAAACCCTGTATACAATCTTACTTCAGACCAGATACTGGACATATACTCGGGTAAGATCTCAGACTGGTCGAGCCTTGGTGGAAAGAACATGAAGATAGTAGTGGTATCCAGGGATACCTCGAGTGGAACATACGAGGCCTTTGAAGAGCTTGCACTTAAGGGAGAACGAGTCAGGCCGGATGCACTAACAACTGCATCCAACCAGCAGGTAGCCATGACAGTTGCCAATACACCAGGCGCAATAGGTTACATAGGTCTCGGCTACCTATCAAGCCGGTTAAAGGCAGTAAAGGTAAATGGCATACCATGCACCGCAGATACGGTGATATCAGGTAAGTACCCGCTCTCAAGACCCCTTTTTATGTACACCAATGGCAAGCCAAAAGGAATCATAAAGGACTACATCGGCTTTGTTCTGAGCGAAGAGGGCCAGAGACTTGTCAGGGAACAAGGCTACGTGGGTATCAGATAATAACAACACCTATACAGCTAGCCATAACCTGTTCCCAGGGGAAGGTAAGGGATAAATGACAAAAGAAAGGTTCTACAAGTGGATATTCACCGCACTTGCATTCTCATCCTTATTTTTCCTGTTGGGCATAATGATAACGCTACTGGTCCAGGCATTACCCATGTTCAGGCAAGTAGGTATCCTGAGGTTTATAGGTGGTAAATACTGGTACCCCACATATAGCACACCCAGTTTCGGCATACTTCCACTTATGCTTGGCTCAGTCGTGGTTACAACAGGTGCAGCATGCGTATGCATACCCCTTGGAGTGGGTAGTGCCCTCTATATACACGAGCTTGCAGGCCCTATACAGAGAGCAATACTGAAGCCTGTCATAGAGATACTCGCAGGCATACCATCCATAGTGTACGGGTTCTTTGGCATGGTCATCATGGCTCCCATGGTACAGCGCTTCTTCGGCATTCCAACAGGTCTCAATGCATTTACCGCAAGCCTTATGCTAGGTGTGATGGCAACGCCCACGGTGTGCAGCATTGCAGAAGATGCCTTGAACGTGGTGCCTTCAAGCTTTAAGGAAGCATCGCTCGCACTGGGAGCAAACAGGTGGCAAACGCTTGTAAAGGTAATAATACCAGCAGCAGGCTCAGGCATATCAACTGCAATTATACTAGGCATGAGCAGGGCAGTGGGAGAGACCATGACAGTACTTATGGTGGCCGGTGGCGCAGCCTGTATACCAAGGTCCATATTTGACCCTGTGAGGCCTATGACCGCCACCATTGCAGCTGAGATGGGGGAGGCTGTTATGGGTAGCCTCCACTTTCACGCGCTTTTTGCAATAGGCCTTGTACTTTTTGTCATCACATTCATATTCAATATCGTGGCAGAGATTATAAGCAGGAGATTCAGACTGAGGCTTGGACTTGGACGATAGGAAGATGCAGGATAAATCACTATTACAAAACAAAGATATGCTAGTTTACAAGACCCATAGCATGAAAGGAAAGGATATATCCCAGGGTCTTGGCTTCATGTTGCTGGTTTTGTGTACAGGCACCGCTCTAGTGTTCCTGGGTTCCATTATCTACTTCATAACCATAAGAGGCATTCGGGTGATATCTTGGGAATTTATTACTGATGTCCCCAGAATGGCCATGATGAAGGGTGGGGTCGCCCCTGCAATAATTGGCACGTTCTATCTTACCCTCGTATCCATATCCTTTGCATTTCCACTAGGCCTGGCCTGTGCAATATATCTTACTGAATACAGTCCGAAAGGCACGATCATAAACATCATACGCCTGAGTATAAACAACCTCGCGGGTGTACCGTCCATAGTATTCGGTCTGTTCGGCTTCGCTGTATTTGTAAACGCATTTGGCTTCGGCGTTTCTATCCTCTCCGGAGGCCTTACCCTGGGCATAATGGCCCTGCCAGGTATAATCGCCACGTCGCAGGATGCAATACTCGCAGTCCCACAGTCTTACAGGGAGGCATCACTGGCGCTGGGAGCAACGCACTGGGACACCATAAAAAAAGTGGTGCTTCCTGCAGCACTCCCGGGTATACTCACAGGGGTAATACTTAACGTGGGGAGGGTTGCAGGAGAGACCGCACCCATTCTCTTCACCGCTGCCACCTTTTACACGAGAGGATTCCCGCACTCGATATTCTCAGAGGTGATGGCCCTGCCCTATCACATATATGCACTCATGACAGAGGGTACACATCCCGAGGTACAGACTCAGATTGCATATGGATGTGCATTGATTCTTTTATGTCTTGTACTAAGCGTATCTGCAATAGCAATAATACTAAGACAGAGGCAGAGGAAAATGTATGGACAGTGATATAAAGATAAGGGCAGAAAACGTAAACTTCTATTATTCCGAGACCCATGTCCTGAAGGACATTTCGCTTGACATATATGCGAACCAGGTGACAGCCATAATAGGACCTTCTGGCTGCGGTAAATCGACCTTCATAAGACTCTTAAACCGTATGAATGACCTTATACCAGGTGCACGCATGCAAGGGGAAATACTATTGGACGGAAAGGATATCTATTCCCCAAGGACCGACGTGGTCGAACTCAGAAGACGCGTGGGCATGGTGTTCCAAAAGCCCAATCCCTTTCCAAAGACCGTATTTGAGAACATTGCCTACGGACTCATTATAAACGGCATAAGAGACAGAGCATTTATAAGGGATAGGGTGAAGCAGTCCCTTAAGAAGGCAGCTATCTACGAGGAAGTCCAGAACAGGCTTAACGAGAATGCCCTCATGCTTTCCGGTGGCCAGCAGCAGAGGATATGCATAGCAAGGTGCATTGCAGTAGAGCCAGAGGTCATTCTCTTTGACGAACCCTGTGCCAGCCTTGATCCCATATCAACCAGAAAGATAGAGGAACTGATACTGGAATTGAAAAAAGATTATACCATAGTGATAGTGACACATAACATGCAGCAGGCAGCACGGGTATCTGATTTCACTGCCTTTCTATACCTGGGCGAAGTCATAGAGTTCGGGCCTACATCCAAGATATTCACTGTCCCGGAGAAAAAGATGACAGAGCAGTACCTTGCAGGGAGATTTGGTTAATGTACCCAGAACACATACAAACATAGTACATTATCTTATAGTATAAGCTTAAGCGCATGGCATCTTGCATAAACAAATTCATGCCTTGGTATGTGCTGGAAGGAGTGAACAAATGATAGTAGAGAGAAAGTTGATCAAGATAAAGGAGGGCCTGGTAAGATTTGCAACCCTTGCAGAATCCATGCTGGGAAAAAGTATTAAGGGGCTAAAGGAAAAAGACAAATTCTTACTCACAGATGTTATTGAGGTAGACGAGCTACGGGCAAACGAGTTCGAAATAGAGCTCGAGGAACAGTGCGTTGCAATGATAGCCCAGCACCAGCCAGCAGGGAAAATACTGAGGACAATACTTATGATATCAAAGATAACGTCCACCCTTGAGAGGGTAGGTGATCATGCGGTAAACATATGTGGTCATTCGCTCTACCTTATTGAAAGACCACAGGTGAAACCTTTAATAGACATCCCAAGAATGGCAGAGACCGTGATGGGTATGCTGGACGACAGCATACACTCGTTTGTGGAGGAGGATGCAGCTCTTGCAAAGGATGTATGTGAAAGGGACAGCATAGTGGACGGCCTCAGGGATCAGATAATAAGGGAGCTTATTACGTTCATGACATCAGATCCCACCACCATTGAGAGGTCTCTGCACCTGATAAGGATAGCCAATAACATGGAAAGGGTGGCAGACCTGAGTACAAATATCTCGGAAGATGTGATCTACATGGTTGAGGGAAGGGTTATAAAGCACCACGTTGATGATGAAAACCAGGAATAACCAGCATTTTAGTTGTTTAATACTGCCTGGGTATGGAAACAGTGGAGGATGCCTGGCATGCGTTCCTACGTGTCAGGCACCCTTTAAGTAATTAAGGGGATAAGCCCATATACCCTAGCCGGAATGTCAACCTCCATTAACTATTGACAAGGTACAGGATCCTGGCACTCCTCACATTCCAGGTTTTTCCACTTCCCCTGAAGTATGCCGCCAAACACGCCAAACGGATTCCTCACCATCGCCCTTACCCAGACATTATAGAGCTCTCCCGCTGAGTTCTCTGTGTAAAACTGCGGAGACCCCATTATGGTATGGTACTGACCAGCACTTATGTAATACCTGTAATTGGGCGCCTGATCAGCGGTCTCATGTACGTATATGTA
>QMLJ01000041.1 GCA_003643935.1 Deltaproteobacteria bacterium
AAAAAACAGGCTTACGTCTGCAAGCGTGTTTACTGCTGCTTCTACATCGCCTGCCAGGTCTTTGAGCTCTGGGTTGTCCTTATGCCT
Organism: Deltaproteobacteria bacterium; assembly: GCA_003643935.1. Classification (GTDB taxonomy): domain Bacteria; phylum Desulfobacterota; class Desulfomonilia; order UBA1062; family UBA1062; genus B14-G9. Next base: position 88 of record QMLJ01000041.1, read on the forward strand.
TGCAACCACGGAATTCATCTCCCCAATGAGTCCCATGAAGTAGGCACCTTTGTTTAGACCCAGCTTGCGTCCTACCAGGTCAAGGGCCTGAATTCCATTGGTGCCCTCATAGATGGACGCGATCTTTTCATCCCTTAAAAACTGTTCCAGAGGGTATTCTGAACAGTATCCATAACCGCCATAGACTTGTATTGCTGTCTCGCATACCCTAAATCCAATGTCAGAACAGAAGGCCTTGCATATAGGGGTCAGCACCTCAAGGAAACCGTGCCACTTTTCCCTTTCAGCATCGTCTTCTGTAATTCTCTCCTTGTCCACACAGTACGCGGCAAAATACATGAGTGCCCTCATGGCCTCCACGTGGGATTTCATCCAGAGTAACATACGTCTCACGTCGGGATGGTTTATTATTGGAGTACGTGGTGCAGTAGGGTCCTTGAAATGCTCAATAGAAGAACCTTGCAGGCGTTCCTTTGCATATTGAAGTGCATGCATGTATGCAATGCTGGCTGACGTCAGTCCCTGCATGCCGACACCAATACGTGCCTCGTTCATCATCTGGAACATGATTTTCATGCCCTGCCTTTCCTCGCCCAGGAGCTCTGCATAGCACTCGTTGTTATCTCCAAAATTGATGAGACAGGTGGCACTGCCGTGTATGCCCATCTTCTCTTCTATCTTGGCTATTTCGTAATCATTGCGCCTACCGAGGCTACCGTCATCGTTTACCAGGTACTTGGGAACGATGAATAAGGATATGCCCTTTGTACCAGGCGGATCACCCTCTATCCTCGCCAGGACCGGGTGAATGATGTTTTCGCTCAGGTCGTGGTCACCTGCCGTAATAAATATCTTTGTGCCTTGCAACTTGAATGTACCGTCTGGTTGGCGTATGGCCTTGGTGCTCAGATTGCCCACGTCTGATCCAGCATTAGGCTCAGTTAGAGCCATTGTACCTGCCCATTCACCTGTCATCATCTTGGGAAGGTATTTCTTTTTCTGTTCCTCTGTACCATAGACCTCTATAAGGTGGGCTGCTCCTTCTGTAAGACCTGGATAGCTCGTAAATGCAAAGTTATGCATAAACCAGTCCCTAGCAGCGGTTGAGATGACTATGGGAAGTCCTTGTCCACCTACTTCAGGTGGATGGCTCATTACATTCCAGCCACCTTCGCAATACAGCCTATAGCACTTATGGAAGGCCTCTGGTACATGGACCTGTCCATCTTCCAATGTACAGCCCTCCTTATCAGAGTCCGTGAGAGTGGGGAATATCTCCTCTGTTGCGAACTTTTGCGCCTCATCAAGTATCATGTTGAACATATCCTCGGAGAAATCAGCATACAAAGGGGATTCACAGAGTTTACCTACCTCAAGCAGTTCATTTAGGATGAATCTTTGGTCCCTCTCGTCAAGAATCAGGCTAGCCATTAATTCTACCTCCTTTTGTGATCTTTTGTTTTTGAAAACATGCTTCTATTCACAGACTGTGATAGGTATAAAATAGAACATGTCAGATGTTGATTGTCAAGTCAATTGTCCGGATCAAAGGGATAGCCGGATGCTTGAAAGAACTGGCCCCGGTCATCGGGAACTAGGCGCCAGGCGCCGGGTACCAGGAAAGACAGCTATATCACTTTCTGGTCCTTTATGAACCTATCTACCTTTGCCCTTATCTTTCACCTGTCTTGGCTCTTCTTTCCACTCATTGGTTTCCGTTCCTCAACCAAACCTAAAGTTTTGCCCGTGGTCCGTTGTAAAACTCTTCCTTATTTTGTCTTGTTCTCTATGGTTTATGCTTTGTTTGTAGGCTGAAATATGATGGTTGTTTTCTCTGGTGCCTAGCGCCTGGTGCCTGACGCCATTATGGGTTCATCATTCTGGAGAAGGCCTTATAGTGTCACTCTCCCTTCGTGGGATATGTTTTGCCTTGAACATGGCCTTTCTTATACGAAGTATTTCCTTCCTAAGGTAATTTATCTGGGATGCGATAAATCCAAAGGATAGGATCTGTATGCCCCCTAATATGAAGATAATCATGAATGTGAGGAGAGGGCGGCCTGGATTAAGTGAGCCTGTGTAATAAAGGTCTAAAATGTATATGCCTATAGCCAGGCCGATAATCGTGAGAAACACTCCCAGTAGTCCGAAGAGCAGGATAGGCCTCTCGAACACCGTGAATAATAGATGTGATAAGGCAGTGGAGCGAAAAGCAAACTTGGACTTGCCCTTTTCCCTGGCTTTCAGAAGACCCGGAATCTCCTTTATGCCGTAACCCATTGCCATGACCTTTGAGAGTATCTCAAGGTGTATCTCTTTGCCATTTGATTCTAGGTCCAGGCTCTCTATCACGTTCCTTCTATAACACCTTGCTATACACGTTACCGTGTGAACAGACTCTGGCATGGCTAAGCTTAAGATCTTGTTCCCAAGCCTGCTTATGAAAAGCCTCTTATGCGGAACGCCCTCTGTCCTGCCACCCTCCATGTATGCGCTCACGAGCACGACATCTATATCACTCTCTTCGTCAAGCACCTTTGTCATGTCGAGTATATGCGAGGGATCGTAGGAGAGGTCTGCATCAATGGTGGCGATATATTCTCCTCTTGCAACCTCAAACCCGTACCGTAGTGCCTTGCCCCTGCCTCCATTCTTCCAGTATGATACCACCCTCACCCTAGGGTCTTTGGCTGCTATCTCATCCAGGACTTTTAGTGTATTATCCGTGCTCCCGTCGTTTACAGGTATGATCTCAAAGGCCTTACCAGTGGGAGATAATGTGTCTATTACCCTTTGTATAGTATGGGCAGCATTTTCCTCCTCGTTATACATAGGGATTATAACACTGATCTTTACTGACCCTGAATCCACTATTTAACCCCTTAGGACCCTCCCACCTGTATCCCGGGCCGGATAGCAGGTTCTCAGATCAGGCTAGTACTGAAATATCTCTCAGCTCTATCTGGAAGCACGGTTGCGATAATCTTGTCCTTGCCGTATTTTTCCGCCATCTGCATACATGCCCATACATTTGCGCCGGATGAAGTTCCAACGAGTAATCCAGCGGCCTTTGCAAGTTTCCTGCATGTTTCTATAGCGTCATCATCCGTGACTTCCACCACCTCGTCAATCAGTGATGTATCCAATACAGGTGGTATAAATCCATCGCCAATGCCTTCTATCCTGTGTAAGCCTGGCTCATGACCTAGGAGTGCAGACACATTTTTGGGTTCCACCGCGACTATGATTGTATTCTCATCACGCTCTTTCAGGTATTTCCCTACACCGCCGAGTGTACCTCCGCTACCTAGCCCGGAAACAAATATATCCACGTGATGTCTCAATTGGAACCATATCTCAGGCCCGGTCGTAAGGTAATGCGTGAGTGGATTGTCCGGGTTCTCAAACTGTTGGGGTATAAACACTTTATCACTAGTCTCTCTTATTTCCTTGGCTTTTTCCACAGCTCCTGCCAGGCTTTTGTCTGCAGGTGTAAGAACCACATCTGCACCGAGTGCTTTTATTATCTTCTTTCTTTCCTCGCTCATATTCTCTGGCATTACTATTATTACCTTAAACCCGAGCAAACCCCCAACAAGGGCCATGCCTATCCCTGTGTTACCCGACGATGGCTCTACTATAGTGTCTCCCGGCCTTAGGCGGCCCTTTCTTATTGCCTCTTCCAGCATAAAGAGTGCTACCCTGTCCTTTATGCTTCCACCTGGGTTTAAATACTCTGCCTTGGCAAAAATGTCTGCGCCTGTCATTGATCTAAGGCAGACAATAGGGGTGTTACCTATCTGGTCAAGGATGCTTTTTGTATACATGATAACTTCCCACCTGCCGCATTAACGGTTTTTTTTATTACCTGGCTAGGTCACAGGCAAAGAGATGGAATAAACCATTAAAGCCTCCTGGTCAAGATGAGACTTTTAAAGTCGTTGTTTCCCAAATGCTGAAGATTTGTTCCAATATCTCCATGCTGACCCCTGCGTCACCTATGGATACCTGGTTTTTGCTCTTTCCGTGGAAATCAGATCCACCGGTGGTTACCAGACCATTATTCTTTGCAATGTCCTTGTAAAGCCTTACCTGTTCTTTAGTATGTTCAGGGTAATACGTCTCGATTCCTTTCAGGCCTTTATCTCTAAGTACCTTGACGTAATCCTCCAGGTCTTTATCACCCAGGCCAAGTGTGAAAGGGTGGGCAAGTACTGCTATGCCACCATGCGAAGTGATAAGCCCTATGGCGTCGCCTGGCGGTAGCTTTTCCCTGTTAACATAGGCAGGTCTACCCTTTGCTAGGAACTTGTCAAAGGCCTCTCTCATTGAGCTTACGTAGCCCTTGGAAAGTAATACCTGCGCTATGTGAGGTCTGCCGAGCTGGGCATCGCCAGCCACGTGTTTTACCTCGTCAAGGGTTATGTCCATGCCAAGATCGTTCAGTCTCTTTATTATCCTGGGATTTCTCCTTGTCCTTGATTCCTGTTGGTCCTTTGCAAGTATGTCTTCAAGACCATTGGGTATGAAAGGAAAGTAACCTAGCATGTGGAATTCCCCGGGTTCAAACTCAACACTTATCTCGACTCCCGGAATGACTATTAATCCCAGTTCCTTCCCTTTATCCAGGGCCTCCCGTACACCTGACATGGTGTCATGGTCTGTTATTGCGATTGTCTTCAGACCCTTGTAACTCGCCCGAGATACAACCTCCGAAGGGCTCAAGTCTCCATCTGATGAACGTGTATGTATGTGGAGATCTGCCTCTATATCCACTATTATTATTCCTTTTTCGGGACCCTTGTCTCAAGCACCTGTGCTATCTTGTCTTTAAGCTCCCTCAGGTCAGAGGACTTTACCACATAGGCATCTGCTGCTATGGATTTCAGGTCTACCCTGTAGTTACCGTATGCACTGCATAGTATAACGGGTAGGTTGTAGTAGTTATTCCTTATCTCCTGGAGTACATCAAGTCCGTTGGAATCTACCATCTTGATATCCAGTATAACAACATCCGGATCTTCGTTATCGATCCTGTCTTTTATTCCCAATCCATCGGATGCAAGTGCAACCTCGTAACCTTCATCCTCGAGTTCTTCTCTGTAGAGTAATCTTATGTGTTCCTCGTCGTCTACAACAAGTATTTTTGCCATGTGTTAATGCTCCTTTCGTGGCCTATGATCCCCATCTCTCGATGAGGTAAGGCTTGGTCTGTTCAAACACGGAACATATGTCTTCTATGAAGTCTTCGGCCTGTTGTATGCTCATGTCGCGTGTTTTGTTCACAAACGATAAAGTCATTCCATAGTACAGGGGGATGAGTATCTCTATGGTCCTGATCCTCTCTATGGTTTTCTTGTAATAGGCTAGGGCTAAATCAAAGAGTATCTCTGCCCAGAGAAATGTAGGCATCTCAAAGTGCTCAAGCTCCAGGGAAAATATTTCTTTCAGTTTCTTAAAGTTCTTTTCTGATAGTATCCTTTTGTACGTATCTATGTACTCGCTGAAGCCCTGCTTTGATTTCATGTAGAGGTTTTCCCTGTTTACCGCTACAGTGGGCGGCATCTCCACCTCTCCCAGTCCAAAGCCGAAAATAGCCGTGGGCTTGCTCCATTTCACAGACATCCAGTTTTCACTGTATGCTATCATGAGGTCAAATATAGTGCTTATAACCTGTCTGAACATGGGTCCAAGATCTGCACTAGGGTCTTTGGGTTTGTGGACCTTCGGCCTTCCCATGAATGCCTGGCATATTGGTACGCCCTCGTTCATGGCAAGTGTTGTCATCCAGATATCTATACCAAACTGAGCCACGTCTTCGTTCCACAGGTCAGTATTCATGTAACTCAGGGCAAGTTGCTTTGAAAAACCAAAATCGCCCCCTATGGGTTGTCGTACCCTGCGGCCGTATAGGCAGCGCGTAAAGGGATAGGCAATAGTGTTTGTTATTGTACCGTCGTACTTGTGGCGGACGTATAGAGGGGCAACATATCCGAAATCATTTAAAAGAGGTTCCCCTAGGTTTTTTATCCATCTCGGCGTTATGCTCTTTAGGTCAGCGTCCACAACAACTACGGCCATTGCATCGAGTTCGAGGACCTTTTCAAAGAGATTCCTGAAATTGTTTCCTTTACCCCTCACACCATCAGGGGTGGATATGTATATCTTCGGTATATCCTTTGTATCTGCATTCATGAATGCGTTCCCTGTGCCGTCCGGGCTGTTGTTATCACAGTTTATAATCGCGGCATCAAGATCTGGGAAGTACTGCCTCAAACCCAAGGCGGCCTGTTCCGTTGGATAAATGATGTTGGATGCCTCGTTGTAAGAGGGAATGCCAACTACTAGGTCTACTTTCTTTACATTCTTGGGATTTTTCTCAAGCCCTATCATCAATAGTATACCTCCACCTTCCTTTTACCATTTTTAAATAATTATTCATGGATGGCAACCATTATTTAACAATTTAATTCTATAATAGTGGTTGTTGTAGCCCAGTTTATACCTGGGAGCCCAAAGAGTGAATGCCATTATGCCTTGTAGTCTATGCCCAGTACTTGTAATCTGCATGGATTTATAATAAATACTTGCCTGACCCAGCTATCTTGGCATATTAAAATATATGGAGAAACTTATGAAACGTTTAATGGTCTTTGTATTTGTGTTTACGTGTTTCTTCATTCACATCGATCTTCATGCCATGGAGCCCATACAGGTCACGGCAAGCATAATGCCACAGAAGTACTTTGTCGAGAAAATAGCAGGTAGGCATGTGAGAGTGGATGTAATGTGTCCTCCCGGTGCCTTTCCGGGTATGTACGAGCCAAGGCCCGCCCAGATGGTATCCCTTTCAAGGTCAAAGGTCTTCTTTGCCGTGGGGGTGCCCTATGAGAAGTTGTGGCTTGGCAGGTTTGAAAAGATAAACCCTAACCTTTATATTTGCTATACGGACAGGGGGATAGAGAAGAGGATAATGAAAACATCTTTAGGATCAAAAAAGGTCCGTAGGCCTGTTGCAAGGGATCCCCATTGTTGGTTATCTCCTCCCCTTGTCATGATACAGGCAAGGAACATACTTGATGCCTTGGTGAGAGTGGACCCAAGCAATAAGAAAGCCTACTACCATGGGTACAGGTGTTTTATCGATGAACTAGTTAGGCTGGATCTTGAGGTAAAAGACATATTTTCTGACAGGGGAAATAGACACATGTTCATGGTCTTTCATCCATCGTGGGGATATTTTGCAGATGCATACGGGCTTGAGCAGGTGCCTATCGAGATAGAGGGCAAGGAGCCTAGGGCTGCTGACTTGGGAAGATTGATAGATTATGCCAAGGAACACAGGGTAAAGGAAATATTTGTACAGCCGCAGCAGAGCAAGGTGGTGGCCAGTGGTATTGCCGAGGCAATAGGTGCCAGGCTAGTGGATCTTGATCCGCTAAGCCCTGACTGGGAAAGAAACATCGTGTATGCAGCAAAAAAGATAAGGGCTGCGTTGAGGTAGAGATTTATGACCATGGATGTACCCGCGATAGAGGCAAAAAACATCTGTTTTAGTTACGGTAATTACCCCGTGCTTGTAGATGTAAACCTGGTGGTAAGGCAAAGAGATTTTATTGCCATTTTAGGCCCCAATGGGGGAGGAAAGACCACTCTTCTCAAAATAATACTGGGCATACTGACTCCCCAGAAAGGAGAGGTCAGGATACTTGGGAAGAGTCCCAAGAAGGTCCTTGGCAAGGTAGGGTACGTACCACAGAATACAAACATTAACAGAGAGTTCCCAATATCTGTCATGGACGTAACATTAATGGGTAGGCTTGGTCGTTCTAAGTATGGATGGAGATACTCAAGTAAGGATAAGGCTCTTGCAAAAGAGGCGCTTGAGAAGGTGGGTATGTGGGAATTCAAGGATCATTACATTGGTGAACTATCAGGTGGTCAGCAGCAGAAGGTAGCCATAGCAAGGGCATTAGTTGCCAA
>QMLJ01000042.1 GCA_003643935.1 Deltaproteobacteria bacterium
GTCAAGGGGGGTTCGCCCCTTCCTGAGCACTCGCATCCACATGAGCAGATAGTTAACATAATAAAGGGTGAGATTGAGCTGGTTGTGGATAACACGCAGTATAGAATGGGTCCAGGCACGGTCATGGTAATACCTTCAGGCGTTAAGCATTCTGGTAGGTCGATTACAGATTGTAAGATAATTGACATATTTCACCCGGTACGGGAAGACTACCGTTAAACTCAGTCCTTGTTGCAAGACTAAAGGTAGTTTATTTAAATGTCGGTGCTGACTTTTTGTATTTGGGTTCAGGTTTTATGCGTGGTGCTATCTCCTAAGCCTTGGGTCTATGGCGTCTCTTATGCCCTCGCCAAGGAGATTGTAGCCTAGCACGGTTACGAGTATGGCAAGACCTGGAAAGACCGAGAGCCACCACGCAATGCCAAGTACGTTCTTGCCTTCTGCCAGTATATTACCCCAGCTCGGTGTAGGCGGTTGTACACCTATCCCTAGGAAAGAAAGCGCAGACTCTGTGAGTACCGCAGACGCCACGCCAAGTGTTGCGGCAACCAGTACAGGGGCCATTGCATTTGGCAAGATATGATGGAATATAATCCTGAAGTCGGATGCGCCCAAGGCCTTCTCTGCCAGTACAAAGTCCCTTTCCTTGAGGCTCAAGAACTCGGCCCTGACCAGACGCGCAATACCCATCCACGATGTAAGGCCTATCACGGCCATGATGTTCGTTATACTTGGCTCCAGGAAGGCTATTACGGCAAGTATCAAGAAAAAGGATGGGAAACATAACATTATGTCAACAAGTCTCATTATCACCACATCTACCCAGCCTCCGTAATACCCGGCCAAGGCACCAAGTATGATGCCAACAGCTGATGCAATGCCCACCGCTACAATCCCGACCTTGAGAGATACACCTGCGCCGTACACCATGCGAGAGAAGACGTCCCTACCAAGCTCGTCAGTGCCGAACAGGTGCGAGGCCGACGGTGGGGACAGTATATGGTTTACATCTATCACCGCCGGGTCATAAGGTGCAATGAAAGGGGCAAGAATGTATACCAGGAACAACATGATAACCACTGTCAGTCCTGAGAGCGCGAGTCTGTCCTGAGCCAGTCTTGTCCAGAAGTCCATGATTACTGCACCCTTATTCTTGGATCTGCAATACCATAAGCAATATCTGCTATGAGGTTTCCAAGTAATGTAAGGAAAGCACCTATGGTAAGGCTCCCCATGATCATGTTATAGTCCCTCATCATGATGGCTTGATAAAACAACTGACCAAGGCCGGGGATGGAGAATATGCTTTCGAATATGACGCTACCACCTATGAGGCCGGGTATCGAGAGTCCTAGGATGGTTATGACGGGAAGCAGTGCATTTCTCATGGCGTGCTTATACACTACCACGTGTTCTGGAAGACCCTTTGCCCTTGCCGTTGTTATATAGTCCTGCCTTATTATCTCCAGCATGCTGGAACGCATGTATCTGCTCAACCCTGCAAGAGAACCCACTGCAGATATTATTACAGGTAGGAATAGATGCCTTGTAAGGTCGAGTATCTTTGCACCTATACCCATGTAGTTGTAATACGGCGAGTGCATACCTGATATGGGTAGTAACCCGAGTCTTAGGCCCAGAGAATCCATGCATAAAAGGGCGAGCCAGAACCCAGGCATGGAAAAGCCTATGAATACAATAACGGTTATCGCCCTGTCAGTGAAACTACCGTGTTTAACAGCGGATATCACCCCGAGCGGTATGGCAACGAAGAATATGATTATCATGGATGCTAGATTTATCCCAAGCGTTATGGGTAGTCTCTGCTTTATCTTTTCCCACACCGGCCTTTCGTCAGAGGATATGGAATTGCCGAAGTCAAGGTGTGAAAGGTTCTTAAGCCATATGAGATATTGAATCCCGAGTGGTCTGTCCAGGCCGTAATGATGTCTTAACTGTTGTATTGCCTCGGGTGTTATGTTTGGATTAAGCTCTGCCTGCAATGCAGTTGGCTCACCAGGCGCGAGATGTATAACGAAGAAGCACACAACGGTTATACCAATGAACGTTGGTATCAGAATGGATATGCGTTTTACAAGATATTTTATCATGTCTATGGCAAAAAATGGTATCTCTGAAGGGCTTCTGGTACGTACCAATCCTCAATGTTGTACATGATACCAGCAGGGGCAGGTTTTATCCCCCTGAACCTGGCACTAACAGCAGGCAGACTGTAAGGTATGTAGAGAAACACATAGGGCTGGTCTTGAGCCAGTATTTCCTGGATCCTGAAGTAGTATTTCCTCCTTTTCTCGTTATCAAAGGTATGTCTTCCCTCTTCCAACAACCTGTCCACCTCTGGATTTGAGTAACCTACAAAGTTAAGACCCCCTGGTCTGGTATTGCTCGAATGCCATACAGTGTAAAGGTCCGGGTCCTGCGTTATGTTCCAGCCCAGTATTACTGCATCGAAATTTCTCTTGTCAACGAACTCCTTGAGGAAGACCGTCCATTCGACTATCCTTATCTTTACCTTTATTCCAACCTTTGCAAGCCTCTGCTGTATTATTATTGCAGCCTTTTTCCGCATGCCATTACCCTGATTTGTCATAATAGTAAACTCAAAGGGCCTGCCATCCTTATCCAGTATACCGTCACCATCATGGTCCATGTACCCGGCCTTACTGAGTAGCTCCATAGCCTTTTTCCTGTCATAAGTGTATCTCTTTACATCAGGATTGTACCATAGGGTGCCTGGCTTGTATGGTCCTGTTGCAACCTTACCGAGGCCCAGCAGTACACCCTTTATGATCTCTTTCTTGTCTATTGCATATGCCATTGCCTGCCTTACTCTTTTATCATCAAAAGGCTTGCGTCTCAGGTTGAACCCAAGGTAGGTGTAGCCATCGGCCAGGTACTTGTATTTCTTGTACATTCGCTTGAACTTCAGTGTATTTGTCTGCCTTAGGTACTGTAGTGGGCTTAGACCCATTATGTCAATATTGCCTGCCTTCAATTCCATGAACTGTGTTGTCTGGTCTGGTATGATGACATACGATATGCCGTTCAGGTATGGCCTTTTAATGAAGTAATCCTTGTTTGCCTCAAGCAGTATCCTGGAGCCTGTATCCCAACGCCTGAACTTGAACGGTCCTGTTCCAATGGGTGCATGGGTAAGGGGGGATTTTGCAACTGGTATACCTTTTAGGAGGTGCTCGGGCAATATCTCAAGGCCCCAACTTATGAGTGCAGGGGCAAAGGGTCTTTCATAAGTTACCTCGAAGGTATACTTGTCTATAATCCTTGCCTTTTTTACCAGCTTATACCTGCCAGCATATGCGGTTGGCGTGGATGGGTCTATGATGGTCTTATAGGTAAACATTACATCGGATGCCGTGAAAGGAGCGCCGTCATGCCACTTCACGCCTTTTCTCAGGTGGAATATTATTTTCTTGCCCCCATCCTTGATTTCCCATGACTTGGCAAGGTCGCCCACGATGTTGTAATCCTTGTCATATTTCACAAGGCCATTGTATATAAGGCTACACACCTCGTGCGAGGTGCTGTCTGATGAGAGCATGGGAATGAGGTTGGATGCATCACCTATGGAAGATTCAACGAGCACGTCTCCATATGCAGGTATGTCTGAGATTTTTTTTACTGTCACATGATGCTTGTGATTGCCGTCTGAACATGCTATCATTGTAATCATCAAGGTGATGATGGCAAATATGCACCATATTCTTTTCATATGCTTAAGACGCATTTTCCTGGCAGGATAGCAGAACCTTATGATAAGGACAAGACACTATTTCTCTCCTTTCAGGATGTATAGGGGCTTTTTATTATAGGGACCTATGAAGTTTTTAGCTGACCTACACGTCCATTCCAGATACTCCAGGGCTACAAGCAAGGACCTTTCTATACATTCGCTCGCCATTGGTGCCAAGAAAAAAGGCATTGATGTGCTTGGTACAGGAGACTTCACACATCCACTGTGGATTCAGGAACTCGAAGAAAACCTTGAAGATGCTGAACCAGGCCTGTATCGCCTAAAGCAGAGAGACCTAGACGTCAGGTTTGTGCTTACCTCGGAGATAAGTACCATATACAAGCAAGGAGGCAGTGTCCGCAAGGTGCATCACCTTATAGTTGCCCCCAACATGGAGGTTGCACACAAGATAGGCTCTTCACTGGCAAGAATAGGGAACATAGCCTCGGACGGTAGACCCATACTAGGTATAAGCTCCAGGGACCTGCTTGAGGTAGTGTTAACAGCCGACAGCAATGCCTTCCTTATCCCTGCACACATATGGACACCCTGGTTCTCAGCACTTGGGTCCAAGTCCGGGTTTGATTCCATAAAGGAATGCTATGGTGATCTTGAGCCTTACATATTTGCGGTGGAGACCGGGCTTTCCTCTGATCCCCCTATGAACTGGAGAGTGAGCTCTCTCGACAGGTATCACCTGGTATCAAACTCGGATGCTCATTCTGCTGCAAAGATAGGTAGGGAGGCAACCATTTTCTCATGGGAGATGAACTACTTTTCCATGATGGATGCCATGAAGACCGGGAACCACTTGGAAGGTACGGTGGAGTTCTTTCCAGAAGAGGGTAAATATCACCTTGATGGACACCGGGCATGTGGGGTGGTGCTAAGCCCCGAGGAGACAAAGGAGCTTGGTGGTATATGCCCTGTATGTTCCAGGCCGGTCACAGTGGGCGTGTTAAACCGCGTGATATCTCTTTCTGACAGGGATAGCAGCCAAAAGCCGGAAAGTGCAAGGCCGTTCTACTCGCTTATACCCCTGGCCGAGATCCTTGGTGAGATAATGGGGGTAGGGCCGTCCTCAAAGAGGGTGCTCTCTCAGCAAGAGAAACTGCTTACGTATTTTCAAGGAGAACTCAAGCTACTCTTGAATGCAGACCTGGAAGAGATAAGGTCTGTTGCAGGTGAGATCCTTGCGTTTGCAATAGAGAGGATGCGCGCTGGAAAGGTACACAAGGAGGCCGGCTATGACGGTAAATTCGGTAAGATTACGATTTTTCACAAAAGTGAGATGCGCTCGCTGTTCGGTGGACTTTCAACTCCCAGGATGAGGGAGAATAGCCTGGCGAATGAGAAGAGACTTCTTCCCGGTGATAAAAGGAAAGTGAAGGCCAGTGTTTCCTTTACAGCCACGCAGAGCGAGGTGGTAAACTTTCAGAAGGGGGTGCTCATTGTCCGGGCAGGGCCTGGTACCGGTAAAACAAGGGTGCTTACCGAGCGCATGCTCTATCTTTTGAACAATGGAGCAAGGCCTGATTCCATGCTTGCCCTTACGTTTACAACAAAGGCATGTGATGAGATAAAACAAAGGGTAGGAAGAGATGACCTGGATGTGTATACCTTTCATTCCCTTGCTGCCCGTTTGTTGAAAGATGCTGGCAGGGTGTTCAGCATAGCAGACGATAGTATCTTGGCAGTTGAGTTTCCAGGTAAGAAGGACATGATTGAGACGGCCATGGCCAGTTTATCAAGGGCTGAAGACATAGATGCCGAAGTGCAGACCATTATAGACGAGCTGAGGCATAAAGGCCTGTATCCATTTGAGATGCTCATAAGTGAAGCCATTGATGCATTAAGTTCACAAGAGATAGAGCCTTCATGGGAACACGTAATGGTGGATGAATTCCAAGATACAAGCCCATTGCAATATTCGTTTCTAAAGTTAATCACAAGGAGAGCCGAGAGCACCCTTGTGATAGGAGATCCACACCAGAGCATATACGCGTTCAGAGGTTCTGATCCCAGGGTGTTCGAGCGTCTGCACGATGATTTCAGGGAAACAAAAGAGGTAAAACTAAGGCATTCGCACAGATTGAACAGGACCATAGCCCGTGCATCGAACAGCCTTATTGGTGAGGATGCAGTAGAGGGCCTTAAGGATGGCATGCCCATACAAGTTGTAAAGACCCCTTGGCCTGCTACATTTGTTGCAAGGGAGATAGAGCTTGTCTCCGGGGGTCTGTCACATAACAGCGCTGGAGAGGCAAAGGCAGATTATGCACTGAGCCAGGTAGCTGTCATAGTACGTACAAGGGTGCAGGCGAGGACGATAATAAAGGCACTATCAGATGCATCCATTCCTCACGAAGTCGCCTATGAAAGACCGTTCTCAGAGATGAGTGGCATAAGGGAGCGGCTTGCCATACTTGAGAACAGCAATTGGACCCCTTATGTAAGGGGCGTTGGTGAAAAGTCGTTGGTTAGACTCCGTGCCGGCCAAAACTTGGATGGCAATCTAGGTCTTAGGATAGGAAAGGCAAAAGAACTCGTTAATTCAATAACTGGTTCCATCTTGCATAGGATACGCACGGTGGAAGAGTCCAAGTTGTTTAATCTCCCTACATTGCCAGGGGATCACGAGTTTTACAAGTATGCGCGTGTCTTTGGGGACGACCTGGATGGTTTTATCCAGTGGTGCAGACTAAAGAGGGATCACGAGGGCATGGGGGGAGAAAAGGTAAGGGTGCTCACAGCGCACGCGGTGAAGGGCATGGAATTTAAGTGTGTGTTCATGGTTGGTCTTGAAAAGGGGTTGTTTCCTCTGGCTTCAGAACCCTTGAGGGAGGAGGAAAACCTCTTCTATGTTGCCATGACCAGGGCAATAGACAGACTATACCTTGTTTATTCCCATGAGCCGTCCTGCTTTATTGATAGGATACCGAAAGACCTTAAGGCCTTCCGGTCCATGGGTGGGGGCAAGAAAGCCCCTCGACAGATGGTCTTGTTCGATTGACCGGTGATGAGTGTGATGGATATAAACATTAGGGACACAATGTATACATTGCTTCTCGTGGTACTAGTATGCCTTTCTGCATTCTTCTCGGGAAGCGAGACCGCACTCATGAGGTCAAACAGGTTCAAGATACGTCACCTCTCAGACAAAGGTAATAAAAAGGCCTCCATGGTGGAGGACATATTAAAAGAACCTGGACAGCTGATAAGCTCCATACTACTCGGTAACAATTTTCTGAATGTATTGGCCTCAGCCATAGCCACGGCACTTTTCATAAAGGTATTCGGGGAGAGGGGAATTGTGTATGCATCTGTTGCAATGACAGTGATTCTTCTGCTCTTTGCAGAGATTACCCCGAAGACCATTGCAGCCTACAGGGCAGACGAGGTATCCATGGCCGTGGCACGGCCCCTTAAGTGGATTATAGTCTTCTTCAGTCCCGTTGCATCGGTACTTACCGCAATATCAAGAGGTATGCTATCCGTGTTCGGAGTGCGTATAGAAGGTGAGGCCAGGATTACTGAGGAAGATATTGGCTCTGTTATAGTGATGGGCAGGAAGGAGGGCTTTATACAGGAACCAAAGGCCAAGATGCTTATCGCAATAATGGACATGGACTCGGTTCCTGTGAAGAAGGTGATGGTCCCGTTGAACGATGTGATAGCCCTCCCAAAGGACAGCGGCTTCAATGATGTGATTAGGACCATAAAGTCGAGGAACTATTCCCGATACCCCATCTACGATGGTAATCCTGATAACATAATAGGCTATCTGCATATACGTGATCTGTGGCAATACGTGAACAACAGGAAGGATTTCAGTATTGACAGGTGCTTGCGGGAGGCCGTCTTTATACCTGAGACCAAGTCCATACTCAAGCAATTGATAGACTTTCAGAACATGCATGTCCACATGGCCTTCGTGGTGGATGAATACGGCTCCATCAAAGGAATGATTGCCCTTGAGGACATACTTGAAGAGATAGTGGGCGAGATTGTGGATGAGCACGATGATATGTTAAGTCCTGTTGTCCCGGTAAGGCCAGGTACCTACCTAGTAAGGGGGAACATAGGCCTAAGGGATCTTGGCAGGTACATGAAAAGAGATTTCCCAGAGGAGTTTGATACCTTGGGGGGTCTTATTTTTAATATCCTTGACAAGATCCCGGAAGAGGGAGACCGTGTGGAGTGGGACGGCATGGTTTTAAAGGTTGAGCGAATGAGATCTAACCGTATTGCAAGGGTAAGAATAACCCTGACAGGGCCTAAAGA
>QMLJ01000043.1 GCA_003643935.1 Deltaproteobacteria bacterium
GGATATGTCCACACGCATATTGGGTTGGTATGGAACATGGGCAACAATAGAAGCATTACATCGCCTTCTTCCACAAGGCCTATACCGGCCATGGCACGGCATACAGAAAGCTGCCCCTTGTTGGAAAGCAGTATACCCTTGGGCCTGCCTGTTGTCCCAGAAGAGTATAGGAGCAGGAACGGGTCAGATCCCTTTTGCTCCACAAGGGCCTCATCAGAGGGATAGTCAGCCAGTATATCGGATAATCTCTCCTGCTTGAGGTCTACATTATGCTCTACCCCGGTGACCACCTCCACTACTGCTGGCTTGTGAGATGCCTGTTCATAGCCCCGCGCGAACTCCTGAATAAAATCGCTCCCAACAAAGACTATCCTAGGCTTGGAATCATCCAGCAGGTAGGCAATCTCTGGCCCTTTCAACATGAAATTGATAGAGCCTGCTATTGCACCCAGCTTCTGTATACCAAACATGATATAGTAGACCTCAGGTGAATTCATCACGAGTAAGGATACCACGTCCCCTTTCTTGATACCCTTTGCCTTGAGATAATTAGCCACCTTGTTCGCCCTTTCATTTGTCTCAGCATAGGTAATTACATCATCATAGAACAGTACATAAGGTTTATCCGGTATTTCAGAAGCCCTTGCTACTATCATCTCAGCAACACTCTCAAAATCCGTACGTTTCCCCTTAAGAAAAGCAAGCTGATCCAATGGGACAGGCTCTATTACAACCTTTTTCCCAGCCATCTTAGTACCTCCTTCCTGTTATTTTCTTTAATATGCGCTCAAATGTCACCCAGTAGCGCTCCCCTATCTGAGGGTATATTATGGTATGCTATCGACTGTGCTCCATTTTATATCATGTATGGGCACGATGATATCGGCTGAATGCTTTATCTTTTCCATGCTCTCGTAAAGAAGCTGCACATTCTCATGTATCCCAGGTGTTATCATGTCCATCATTGCATTAAAAGGTTCTGGCGGGTAAAAATTATCTAGGACAGAACACATACCGGTTATAGCGACAATGCCGTCTTTCGTATCAACGAGCACGGTCTGACCGCCAGGGGTATGCCCGGGAGTAAGAATTGCCCTTATACCTGGATATATCTCCTGGTCCCCTGTTACTGTCTGGAACTTGATGTCACTGTAGAGGTGAGGCCAATAAAGAAGCTTGTCAATACCTGGATGCGGGTTCAGTGCCTCCTTTAGCTCATCGGCCTGGCATATGAACCTCGCATTCTTAAACTTAGAAACATACTCAACATGATCAAAGTGAAGGTGAGTTAATATTACCATATCTATGTCTTCGCATGTAAGCCCGATCTTTTTTAAGGCATCTTCCGGAGAAGCCACCTGTTCTGCTTTGAAGCCTGCCATGGCAAGGGATTCTGCACTCCCTGAGGTATCAACAATAATATTCTTGTCCGTTCCCTCAATTAAAAACATGTAGCCACCTGCTTCACCCTTGACATCAAAGTTCAAAAGATAGGTCATTATAGCTGCCGATCCCTCCATCTTAACCAGCTGTAAAGGCCTTATGGTTAAGCTTTCCCTGTCCATATGGATACCTCCTTCACTGCTTTTTTGATTACACTACATATCAATGATACACCACGCCTACACCCAACCGGGTGGGCTATTTATTTACTGCCTCACTTACGATATCTGCTATATCCCTTACCTGTATCTTTTCCTCAACCCCCTCTGCCTTTACTGCATCGCTCAGCATCCTATAACAAATAGGACAGGCAACCGCCAACACACTGGCCCCAGTATCAATAGCCTCGTTTACACGTACCCTTGCTGAACTGTCTGGGCCTGTACCTAGTATATCGGTGAAGAAGTTGCCTCCGCCTCCACCACAGCAAAGGGCATTTTGCATGTTTCTGTCCATCTCGATGAGCTCAAGGCCTGGAACAGAGTTCAAGACCGACCTGGGCGCCCAGTACTCGTTGTTCCACCTGCCGAGGTAGCAGGGGTCGTGATAGGTAACCTTTACATTGAGCTCTCCCATGGGTATATCGTTGAGAACTTTATTCAATACCTGTGTATAGTGATAGACCTCAAAATTGCCATCCAGCTTAGGATACTCGTTCTTTATACTATTATAGGCGTGCGGCGAGAGGGTTATAATCTTTTTCACGTCAAGCTTTTTGAATTTCTCTATGTTCTGAGATGCAATTTGTTCGAACAGACCAACCTCTCCTAGGGTCTTCACCTCGTTGCCGTCTGTAATCTCATCTGATGCCAGTATGCCAAAAGAGATGCCCACCTTCTTTAGAAGGCCAGCAACAGACCGGGCCATTTTTACACCCTCCTCGTCGTATGAACCAACATCACCCACGTAGAAAAGGTATTCCTGAGCTGTGTAACGCTCTACGTCAAGACCATTTGCCCAAGCACCCCTTTGCTCCTGGGGCATCTTGTAGGCATTACCGCTTATACTCACTGCCTTGAAATAATCCCTCACTTCAGGGGGTATAACCCCTTTTTCAACCATGTCTTCCCTTGCATTTATAACCATGTCCACAAGGTATTCCCTGATCTTGGGCATTGCACATGCCTGCACACAGTTCTTGCATGTCACGCATGAAAAGATTATCTTTGCAAAACGTTCGCTAGTCTGTATCTCTCCGTTCATCCATGCCCTTATAAGCCAGAGCCTGCCTCCAGACGAAAATGACTCGAAGCGGTATTTAAGATACGAGGGGCAGTTAAAATCCTTGAAATTCAGAGGTAATTTGCACCATCCGCACCTGAAACACCTGTGTATGATATCGGCATATTCTTTTTTCATGGATTTACCTCCCAGTTCCCGGGGTTCATGATACCGTTCGGATCAAGCAGTTTCCTTATGTCCTGCATAAACTCGTAGGTAGAAGGCTCCATCTGCTTGAGGATAAGCTGCTGACCGCTCACCTCTGCCTTCCACGGTATGCCTCCCATCTTCAGCGCCGCATGGTTTGTATCGTCCAAAGCCTGCCTCACCCTATCCATGTCTTCCTTGTCAGCCCTGTTAAACGGGTAGGCAAAGTAAAACATGAACGAGTGTCCCCTGCCTATCATGCGGCCTCCTAGGGAATAGGTTATGCCATTTTTTGCTGCTATGTCGAGCCCTGCCCTGTAAGCATCCGGTATCTTTTCAACGGGTATAATGGCACCCACGTATTCAAAACCTCCCCCTTTTCTGACGTCTGCGAATGCGCTTAGATTTTTCTGAGGGGCTTCCAATAAGAAGGCCTTCATCTCCTTGGGTACAGGTACAAAACCTGCCTCCTTGCTTTCATAGTAGTCCCTCAAGGCGTCTCTGATTATCTCCTTTTTAAGCCTCATCTCTTTCTCAGAATTCGCCGTAATAGAGATAATGGTCATCTGGAAGCCTTCAAACATGGCTGGCTTAGGGGTTATAAAAAACGTCAGGTCTTCGCACATCTCAGTATTCACAATGCGAAACATTATGTCAGGTACTGTATCTACGTCTTCGGTCATAAACATAAGTCCGTCGTTCAAAAGTGGCCTAGGAAACAGCTTTATACCCACCTTTGTTATAATACCGGTCGTACCATTCCAGCCCAGAAACAATCCTGCCAGATCAGGCAAGGGTGCCCTGGAAAACCAGTACGGAACAGTGGAACAAGAGCCCAACTTAACTATCTTGCCCGTGGGCAGAACAACCTCCAGCCCAGTTACCATCTCAGAGTGAAAACCACCCTCGCTTTGCGAGAGATGACCTGAGCCGTGTATCATTATATTTCCTGCAACCGTTGCAACCGGAGGTGCATCAGGCAAAGAATTCTTCAAGCTAGGATGATGTTTATTGAGATACGCTGAGAGCATGCCCAGTGCGGTACCTGCCTCCACCACTGCATAATGGCTTTTTTCGTTCACCTCTATGATGCGGTTCATCCTCTTCATGTCCAGCACTATACCTCCCTTTAAAGGTATACTGAGGCCGGAAAGGACCAACCCCCCTCCCATGGGTACAACAGGTATCTTTTCCTCGTTTGCAAGGAGTATGATTTTCTGAACTTCCTCCGTGGTGTTCGGAAGTACTACGTAATCAGGCTCATGAGGCATCTGAACACCGCCATCCCGCGAGTAAATAAAACGCTCCTCTGCTGCATTAGACACGTAATCACTACCCACTATATCAGCCAGACGTTCAAATATTCGATCCATGGCTATCTCACCTCCTCCGGGTTTATTCACCTAAGGCCTGATGGCATAAATCAGACATCATTATGGGTGTCATACCCTTCTGGCTCACCAGGTCGGACAATGTCCAGAAGCAGAAGGGACAGTTGAACACACAGTGAGTGGCCCCGTTTTCTTTCATGTCATCCACGTTGAGTGTCTGGTTCTTTTCCATCAGGTCAAACCTTTGCTGCGCCTCAAACACCCCTCCACAGCACAATGCATTCTCATGGTCATATTTCCTATTCACCCTCTCCACACCTATGAGTCCAAATATATCATCTACAAAGTGATCAATCTCTGGGCTCAAACGGTTTGAACATGGTCTCTGGTAAGCAACCTTGAGATTTAAAGGCTTTATCTCGGATTTCAACTCCGACAATCTATTATAAAGGTATTCAAATAGGTGTATAGGCTTGAACGGCACTTCAATGCCAAAGGCAGGCGCCCAAGACGTGTATGTTCCGTAACACTCGTCATGATAGCAGATGAGTTCCTTTACCCCGCTCGGCTCAAGGTAGTTCTTCTGTATGTTCTCTATCATCTTAGGGAGCCTCTCCTTGATAACTGAATTCCTTGCAAAATGCAGGTACATTAGATTACAGAAAATATCACTACCCACTATGGCAGACGCACCCTCAAAGAGCTTTCCCCTTATCGTCCCCAGCATCATGGGGAAATAGCACATGTTAATAACCGGTTCCTTTACCTTCATAGGCGCTATAACCCCCTTTGGTGCCATGGCCTTGATCTGGGATTTCTCAATGGGCTTTGGCACAGGGTGTATGCCCTTTTCTTCTTGCCTCTCCACAATAAGGTAAAACGGGTGATTATTATAAGGACAATACTCTTCACATGCGTAGCAGGTCACGCAATCATTTAAAATACGGGTGTCTTCTCCCCTTATAAGCTTCCACCTCTCCTCCCTAGCGCTCTCAAGGTCAAAATCCATGTACTGACACTTCATGAGACAGTCATATGTCTCGCACTTGGCGCAGATACCGGGATCAAAATTTAGGGCATTCATATGCTTCCTCCTCTTTTAATATGTTTAAAACCAGTCCGCACCTGATACCTAACTATTCAACGTTACATATTTACAGCATATTATAAACGAGACTTGTCTATTATACTTAACGCAGATTTCTCCAGGACATTTACGGCTATTATGAGCAGCTTGAATCTTTCGTCCTTTGTCTGCCCGTGGTAATAGCGATAGTAGATCTGCTGTGCAATAACTGCAAGGCGAAACAGGCCAAAACATAGGTAAAAATCAAAGTTGTCTATGGCAATCCCTGTTTTCTCTGCATATCTGGCCACGAGCTCTTCCCTTGTAAGTGCACCTGGAATATTTGTTGGCATCATGCGTATTGCCTGAACATCGGGAGGGTCATCTGCCTGTACCCAGTAAGCAAGGGAATTTCCTAGGTCCATGATTGGATCACCTATGGTTGCCATTTCCCAGTCAAGAACGCCTATAATCTTTAAAGGGTTCTTGGGATCAAGCACTACATTATCCAGCTTGAAATCATTGTGAATAATGCAAGGATTTCTGAAATCGGTAGGCATCTTTTCATGGAGCCAACTCATAACGTCTTCAAAGTCAGGGGCATCCGGTGTCTTTGCAGCCCTGTACCTTTCGGACCAGCCTTCCACCTGCCTCTTCACGTAACCCTCTGGCTTTCCAAAGTTTTCCAAGCCAACCTTTTTATAGTCAATAGAATGGAGCTCACATTGCACGTCAAGGAGATTCTCGCACAGCTGCCTTGCCTCGTCTGGGGTGAAATGCAATCCTTCAGGCAGGTCTTTCCTAAGGATAATGCCTTCAATACGTTCCATCACGTAAAACGGACAACCAATTATGGACGTGTCTTCTGTATATGCGACAGGCCTGGGAGCATAGGGAAAAACATCCTTTAATGCATTAAGTATACGGTATTCTCTACTCATGTCGTGCGCAGACTTTGCCTTTCTTCCGAACGGAGGTCTTCTTAGCACAAAATTCCTGTCTCCCACGCTCAGCATGTATGTCAGGTTGGAAAATCCACTGGGAAACTGTTGTATGCTTATATCTCCAGTTAGGCCTGGTATGCTTTCTTTCAAAAATCCTTCTATGGCCTTTGCATCAAGTTCTTCGCCTTGCCTTATCTCTCTTGGTTTATCTATTATGTCCATCCCTTTTCCTCCTGAGTCTGATTGTTTCGAGCCATGAGATAAGATTCAACAAAATCAATAACAACTTCAGAGTATTCTTCTACAGATACATTTCGGCTCTCATATTTCCATCTCTTCAGGTACCAGTCCTGTAGCATTGCCTTAATAATAGCGGCCGTGGTCTTCGGGTCAACATTCCTAAACAAACTTTTTTTCTGACCTTGCTCAATGATGTCTATGAATATTCCCTCTGTGAAGATCTCTGCCTCTATGGCCTTTTTCCTATCATCCTTCCCCAGGTTCTTTGCTTCCATGTACGAGAAATAGAACCATGGTTGCATGACCTCACTGAGATACAGGTGTATCTGAATAGCGCTTCTTAACCTCTGAGCCGGGTTATCAATGCCTGAAAGATGGGTGGAGAAAACCTTTATTATGGCCGTCATCCTTTGCTGCTGTATCATGTCTAAGAGCTCATCCTTACTTGAGAAATAAGAGTAAAGTGCCCCCATGCTCAGGCCTGATTCCACACTTAAATCCCTTAGGGTCATGAGTGAAAAGCCCTTTCTATTGCTTATGGATAGCGCGGCACTAGATATCTTCACAAGATTTCTTACCGCAACATCTTCCTTTTTTACCTTAATCTTATCCTTATTCTGCCTGTAAAAATCCCTCCAAATATCCTCGTTCGAGATGTTTACAAGCCCTTTAAATGCATCAAAGGTCAAAGCCCTTTACCTTTACAAACCCTTATTTCACTTCACGGCCTTCGTATTCCCTCAATATCCTCCGGGATACTGACATCTTATGTACCTCGTCTGCACCATCGTATATCCTGGCAGCACGTTCGTTCCTATAGAAAAACGGGATAATGATATCATCCGTCATACCCATACCACCGTAGACCTGAAGGGCCCTGTCAACCACCTTCTGCAGTACACCAGCTACATAGAATTTTATCAGTGATATATCCTGCCTTGCCTCTTTTACACCCAGCTTCTCGATTTTCCAGGCAGTACTGAGTGTCATCAGGCGTGCTGCCAAGATATCTGCAGCTGACTCTGCTATCCATGCCTGTATAATCTGCTTGGTGGCTAAAGTCTTGCCGTCAGGGGTCATGATCCTTTCTTGCGCCCTCTTACACATCAAGTCAAAACTTCTTCTGCATATTCCCAACCATCTCATGCAGTGATGAATCCTACCCGGCCCAAGCCTCTGCTGCGCAATTACAAAGCCCTGGCCCTCTGGGCCCAGGAGATTTTTCTGAGGCACCCGGCATGACTGATAAAGAATCTCTCCGTGGCCTGCATAGTCTGTTCCAGCCTCCCCCATAAC
>QMLJ01000044.1 GCA_003643935.1 Deltaproteobacteria bacterium
ATCCCCTTTGGTATAGTGGGTGCTTTCTGGGGCCATATGATAATGGGTTACAACCTGCGTATTCTGCGTGTATTCGGTATAGTAGGCCTTGCAGGTGTGGTGGTGAAGGATGCCCTTCTACTGATAAATGAGATAAACAAAAATATGCAAAGAGGCACGGATATGCATGAGGCTATTGTAAGTGGAGGCAAGATCCGTTTCAGGGCAGTAATACTCACAACACTTACTACATTTTTTGGTCTCACACCTATGATCACAGAGAGGAGCCTTCAGGCAAGATTTCTCGTACCCATGGCCATCAGTCTTGGATTTGGTGTGCTGTTTTCCACCTTTATCACCCTTATCCTCGTACCCTGCATGTATGCCATGCTTGAGGACTTAAAGGCCTTGATCCGAAGTAAAGAGACCCAATAATCTTTATCAAGGCATTTTAGGCTTAAAAGTACGCCTCTCAGCTACACCATGCTTCATAACTGGGGTGAAGTTACCCAAGGACAGGGGGAACAGGCCGGGGGAGACAGGCTTTTGTTGAGAGCCAGACCTAATTTTACATAACATATATTATCGGACGTTACATATATTATCCTTTTTTTATCATGACCTGTACTCTGCATTTATATCTACGTACTTGTGCGTGAGATCCGTAGTCCATATAGTGAAACTTCCACTTCCAGATCCAACAGAGATATCAATATGTATGTCTTTACCCTCAAGTGCTGATCTAACATCCTCTTCCTTGTACCCCCCTGCTTCAACCCCCCTTTCAACAACGGGGTGACCTGAAATGTGTATTGATACACTGCCTGTATCAATGTCCACGCCACTGTAACCTATTGCTGCCATTATCCTGCCCCAGTTTGGATCAGAGCCGTATAACGCTGTTTTTACAAGCAAGGAATTACCCACGGTCTTGCCCACCTTCCTGGCTTCCTCGTCGGTATCACAACCACTTACATTGATGCGAACAACCTTTGATGCACCTTCACCGTCTTTCACTACCATCATAGAGAGTTCCTGTATTACTTCAAATATAGCCTTTTCCACTCCTTCAAGCTCTGCATGCAACATGTTGGAGCTGAGTGCAATGAGGGTATCATTCGTGGATGTGTCACCATCCACTGTTATTGCATTAAAGGTGGTCCTAACAGCATCCTTGATTGTACGTTCGAGATCTCCCCTTTCCATGATCGCATCTGTTATTACAATGGCAAGGGTGGTTGCCATGTCAGGTGCTATCATGCCAGATCCTTTTGCAACACCTAGTATGCATGCCTGTCCTACCTTCCTTGATGCTATCTTTGGGAAGGTATCTGTGGTCATCATGGACCTTGCAAATGTGTCCACGTTGTCTCCAAGTCCCCTTGCAAGGGTATCCAGCTTGCTCAACATCTTATCAACCGGTAGCCTCACGCCTATGACACCTGTAGAGAGCGGTATCACCTCGTCTGCATCAATCTTGAGCCTTGAGGCAACAGCAGCCATAAGTCTCTTGGCATCATCCAGCCCGGCCTCTCCAGTGCACGCATTTGCATTACCTGAGTTCGCCAGGACAGCACGTACTACTCCTCTTTTTACCAGGTCCATGCCGATGAGGACAGGTGCTGCCTTGACCCTGTTTCTTGTAAATACACCGCAAAGACTTGCCTTGGTATTGCAGTATAATAGGCCTATGTCATTCTTGGGGCTTGAGGTTCCGTCTATGTCGGCATTTGCCGCGGAAAAGGAAAACCCCCTGGGGATCACTTGTTTCTCCCGCAGCAATACTTGTATTTCTTACCAGACCCGCACGGGCACGGATCGTTTCTCCCTATCTTCTTTCCCTCTCTCTTTACTGTGACACCCTTCTCTACAGGGCCACGACCCAGCTGCATCCTCTGCTTTCTCTCCTTCTTGGTGAGATGGCTTACATCCTCCTCGGTCTGTATCTGTATCTTGAATATCCTCTCGACCGAGAGCTCCTTCATCCTGGATATCATCTCCATGAACATATCAAAGCCTTCTCTCTGGTATTCCCTCAAGGGATCCTTCTGACCATACCCCCTCAAGCCTATACCTTCTCTCAGGTGATCCATGGAGAGCAGGTGGTCCTTCCACAGGTTATCAAGGGTAATGAGGAGTATCTGGCGTTCCACCATCCTCATCACCTCGGGTGAAAACTCTTGCTCCCTCCTGTCGTAGAGCTCCTTTATTTCCTCGAATATGCGATCCTTGAGATCGTCTCTTGTCATGCCCTTGTCTGGCACCAGGCCAAGGTCAAGCCCGAACATGTTCTTGAGCCTTGTTCTCAAGCCATCCATGTCCCATTCATTGGTAGCACCCTTTTCAGGTATATAGTCTGCCACCATGCCATCAAGGACCTCGTATATCATGTCTTCCACAAATTCCCGCGAGTTCTCCTCGGAGAGGATCCTCCTTCTCTCGGTATATACGATCTCGCGCTGTTTGTTCATTACATCATCGTATTCCAACAGCTGCTTCCTGATGTCAAAATTCCTTGCCTCAACCTTTCTCTGCGCATTCTCAATACTCTTGCTTATTATCGGATGCTCTATGGGCTCGTTGTCAGGCACACCGAGCTTCTCCATGATGGACGCAATCTTCTCCGAGCCAAATATCCTTAGCAGGTCGTCTTCCAGCGAAAGAAAGAACCTGGATTCACCCGGGTCTCCCTGCCTGCCAGAACGGCCTCGCAACTGGTTGTCAATACGCCTGCTTTCGTGACGTTCGGTCCCAAGTATGAATAATCCCCCTGCCTTTACAACATCTTCATGCTCTTCTGCACACTGCTTCCTGAACTTCTCAAGCAGTTCCTTGTAATCCTCTGAATCGGCATCTGCTTTCTGCCTTGCAAGAAATTCCGGGTTGCCACCCAGTACTATATCTGTCCCCCTTCCTGCCATGTTTGTCGCTATGGTCACAGCACCTTTTCTCCCAGCCTGCGCAACTATCTCTGCTTCCCGCTCGTGGTGCTTCGCGTTTAGTACGTGGTGCTGTATACCCTTTCTCTTGAGCATACTGGAGACTTTTTCTGAATTCTCAATGGATATGGTACCAACAAGTACTGGCTGACCCTTCTTGTGGCATTCCTCTATCTGTCGTACCACACTCCTGTACTTTTCTTTCTCGGTCTTGTATATTACATCAGGATGATCTTTCCTTATCATGGGCTTGTTCGTAGGTACGACTATCACATCAAGATCGTATATCTTCTTGAATTCAACGGCCTCTGTCTCGGCAGTACCTGTCATGCCTGCAAGCTTTTCGTACATCCTGAAGTAGTTCTGGAATGTTATTGATGCCAAGGTCTGGTTTTCATTCTTTACCTTGATGCCTTCCTTTGCCTCAAGTGCCTGGTGCAGGCCCTCTGAATACCGCCTTCCTGGCATCAACCTTCCGGTAAACTCGTCTACAATAATAACCTCGCCTTCCTTGACCACGTAGTCCACATCCTTAGAGAAGAGCAGATGTGCCTTCAGTGCCTGGTTAAGATGATGGACCGTTTCAAACTCAGACGGATCAAAAAGCGAGTCCTTGCCTAGAATCTCTTGTATTACATCTATACCCTTCTCAGTAAGCACAACCGTGTTGCTCTTCTCATCCTTGCTGTATAATTCTTCCCTATCCTTTCTCTTGAGTAATTTAACAATGGCCTCGTTTGCCTCGTAATACTTTGATGTCGATTCCTCTGCAGGTCCTGATATTATAAGGGGTGTCCTGGCCTCATCAATGAGTATGGAATCCACCTCATCCACTATTGCATAGTAAAAATCTCTCTGGACATAATCCTCTATGGAGAACTTCATATTGTCCCGCAGGTAATCAAACCCGAATTCATTGTTGGTACCGTAGGTTATATCCGCGTTATAGGCCTTTCTCCTGTCACTGTCATCCATACCGTGCACTATGACGCCCACGTCAAGACCCAGGAATTTATATATATGGCCCATCCACTCTGCATCCCTTTTTGCAAGATAATCATTGACTGTAACCACATGGACCCCCCTGCCTGTAAGGGCATTGAGATAAACAGGCATGGTGGCCACCAGGGTCTTACCTTCACCGGTCTTCATCTCTGCTATTTTCCCCTGGTGCAGTACTATCCCTCCCAATAGCTGTACGTCGAAAGGCCTCATTCCAAGTGTCCTGAGTGCAACTTCCCTTACCAGTGCAAATGCCTCTGGGAGAAGTTCATCTAGGTGAGCTCCTTGCGCTACCTTCTCTTTTAGCACAGGTGTCATGGCCTTGAGTTCATCATCACTCATGGCCTTGAATCTTGGCTCCAGGGAGTTTATCTGCTCAACTGAAGACGATAATCTCTTCAGCTCCCTGTCATTCTTGCTTCCAAATATCTTTAAGAGTACTCCAAACATGGTGGCTCCTTGGTTTCGTGGTGAGGGAATAGTAGTCTAATAATTAGTAAACGATAGGGATTATTTCAACATATATCTTTTCGGATTTACGTGTATGCCATTCACAAGTACCTCGTAATGAAGGTGAGGACCAGTGGAACGACCTGAATCACCTTCATAGCCTATCTTCTGGCCCCTACTAACGATCTGGCCTACTTTGACACAGACGCTCTTAAGGTGCCCGTATCTGGTCACAAGACCAAAGCCATGGTTTATTATGAGAAAATTACCATACCCCCCGTTTCGGCCATAGAACGTTACCACCCCATCAGCAGGTGCATATATGGGGCTTCCATACCGTGCGGCTATATCAACACCCTCGTGAAATTCCCTCTTGCCTGTAAACGGAGACACACGCCAACCAAACGGCGAAGTAAGCCAACCCCTCAACGGCCAGATTGAAGGCGTATGAGCCATTATGGAACGCCTCCTCTCAAGTCCTGCGAGTAGCCGCTTAGATATCTCTTCTTCTATTCTTACGCTATCACCAAGGTCCTTGATATGAGAATGAAGGGCTCTAGCCAGCATCTTCTCACTGATGGGCTCACGCACGCTCAAAAGGTTTATCCCACCTCCACCTCCACCAATACCGATTATCCCTTCCCTGCCCTTTAAAGTGATATTTGCAACCTCGCTCAAGTGCCTGTTATACGCACTAAGCTCCCTGACCTCACGGTCAAGGGAAGAGACCTTCTTTGCTAGAACGGCCAGCTGTCTAGCCTGATCCCTGTTTTCTTTTCTCAGGTTAGATAGCATGGAAAATTGTGACCTCATTGTATAAAGCCTATAACCAGAATAGGCACTGAATATGGCCAGGCCAATGAGAAATACAACCAGAATCTCGGCAACAAAGGGAGACAGCCTTACCTTCTTGGGCCCGCCATCACTTCCCTTGAGTATCAGTATTGTCCACTTTGATTGTATTGACATCACTATTTACCGCTTATGTCTATTGTATCAACCACGAAAGATGGCGTGGACACACTTCCAAACCCCCTTGAATCATTGCCCACAGCCAGTATCCTCGAGAGCATATCATAAATGTTACCCGATATAGCAGCTTCCCTGACCGGATAAATAGCCTCACCTCTTTCCAGTATAAAGCCGTTTACTCCCACCGAGAATTCACCTGTTATAGAATCGGCCGTATGCATACCCATAATATCGGTAATCTTGAAGACCGTCTTTAACCCTTGCAAAATCTCTTCCAGGCCATCTCCAGACGGTTCCAGGCAGAGGTGTCTTACGGCGAGTAGCGGTATGTCCCTGTAATTGGAACGTACAGAATTACCAGTGGACTCCTTACCACTGAACATGCCCCAGTACGTATTGTACACGAACCCTTTCAACACCCCGTCCTCAACAAGTACATTTCTACGTGATGGAACGCCCTCGCCATCAAAGCTTGAAGCATCTGATGCACCTGTTACGGTCGGATCATCCACAATCACTATACCAGGAGAAAAAATCCTCTTCCCAAGCTTATCCGCCAAGTATGACTTACCTTTTGCTACAGCCTCTCCTGAAAAAGACCCCGCCATGTACGAGAGAAATTCTGCCGCCGAGTTTCTGTCGAACAAGGCAGGCATCCTTGTTGTGTTAATATGTTTCGCACCAAGCATGCCAACAGCCATGTTTGCTGCACGCCTGCCAACTTCTCTAACGTCAAGCCCATCTATAAAGTGGGACTGGTCAAAGTCAAAGCCTGCCTGAACATCAGAGTCTTCGGCTGCAGTTACCATTATAGACGCCCTTAATAACGTTGTTTTTGAAGACGCATCAATCCCCTTGGAATTCACAATCCGAATGACCTTGTGTGCCCTGGAAAAGGATGCCTTCCTTACCTTGTTTACCCTAGGATCAGTTTCAAAGGCAGATGTTTCAAGTTCTATGGCCCTTTCAATGCAGTACTCGGCATCTATGGCCTCTACGTCTTCATCGTATGCATTAACATCCGTGTACTCACCACTAGGCCCTGGTATTACATTGTATGGATCCGTGAACTGGCTCTTGGCTGAAGCAAGGGCAGATTCTACAAGGTTGTCATCCGGCTCATCGCCGTAAGCAAAACCAAAGGCACCTCCCCGGACAACCCTGAGACCTATGCCCGACTCTCTTGACCTGCTAAGGCTGTTAAGACTCTTGGTCTTTGACTCTGCATTGATGAAATCCGTTGCTGAAACAAAGATCTCGAACTCATCGACTTTCCTTTTCTTTAGCAGGCTCAACATCCGCTCTATCTTATCTTCCAATTCCATCCCCACCACGGGACATAATTAACAGTAAAAATAAGGCCATGGCAAGCCCTTTTTCACAGGTAGTCCTACAGGTGCAATGTCATGGCAATTTCTCTGCATTCAGGAAAATAGGGACAGTTAATGCAATCCTCCCATATCTTGTGAGGCAGGCTTGATTTTTCCACCTCCTTGAACCCGAGCTTTTCAAAGAACTCGGGCACATACGTAAGTGCAAACACCTCCCTCAACTCTATGTCCCTTGCCTCTTCTATGCAGGCACTAACCATGGAAGAGCCAAGACCCTTGCCTTGATCCTCTTTCTTGACAACAAGTGTCCGTATTTCGCCAAGGTCCTCCCAGAATATCTTGAGGGCGCAGCAGGCAACTATCTCGCCGGAAGATTCCATCACCCAGAAATCCCTGAGCGACCTGTACAGCATATTCAGAGAGACAGGTAGTATCACCCTTTGCCTGGCAAAGGGTTCAATCAGTCTTTTCACTGGAAGAACATCCCGTATCTTGGCCTTTCTTATCATGTCCCTTTCACGCCCCTGCCAGCAGCTCTCGTGCGTGTTCTATAACCTTGGGACTGGGGTTACTTCCCCCCATCATCCTGGCTATCTCCATTACCCTCTGCCTCTCGTCTAGCATCATGATCCCAGCCAGGGTTGTATTACCTGTCACTGCCTTTGTCACAAGGTAATGGTTGTCAGCCCTTGCAGCCACCTGGTGAAGGTGAGTCACTACTATTGTCTGGGCATGCTCTGAGATTTCCTTCAGCCTCTTCGAGAGTTGGAATGCGGTCTCCCCCCCTATTCCCGAATCTATCTCATCAAACACCATGGTCCCACCGCTCAACGACCTCTGGTGAATCTTCAATGCGAGCATTATACGGCTCAATTCTCCTCCAGAGGCTGTCCTGGACAGATCGAGCATGGGTTGCCCTATGTTGGTTGATACCATGAATCTGCCCCTGAGTACCCTTGAA
>QMLJ01000045.1 GCA_003643935.1 Deltaproteobacteria bacterium
CTGGGCATGCCTTTAATTTTTCTACCTGTTGAAATTAAAGAAAATATATGCGGGGGTCGATAGCAAAGGTATAGATTAGATTATAAAAGGGTATAAGGAGTGAATTTTGAAACTTAAACGTGATCTTAGATATGTTGTTGAGCCCTCTGATACAACTAAAGTTGTGCGTTTTCATGACTTTCAGGGTAAGGAACATACTTGCCAGATAAGGGACTATTCACGTACGGGTCTTTCTTTTGTTATGGAGGAAGGTAGCCTTATATTCAAGATTGGGGACATCATAAAGGATCTCCGGTTTTATTCTCAAGACAGGGAAATATTTAAGGGCCAGGCGCATATCATACACATACAGGAGGAGGAGGAGTACGATAAGCTTATCTCCAGGGTAGGATGCAGCTTTAGCGACAACTTCTTGGACGTGTATTCCATTATAAGGGTTGACAAGGTAACGAGGCTGCAGAATGAATTCATGGACTTCGTCCAGTCTATGGCAATTGAGGAAGGTCTTGACCCTGAGTTCGTTAACCTCACATCGCGTCTTCACTATGTATTTGCTGGTTTCCAGGAGAAACTCACGAAGGAGGAGGAGAGTATAAATAAGGAATCCGAAGAACTGATACCCATACTCAGAGAAACGCTTAGGGACCTTGCATATGATGCATTGAGGGATGAACTCAGCAGGTACTATGATCATCTTTCAAAGGTAACCTCAAGGTTTGCAGATTCCAAGCTCCACTACATACACAAGGAATTCTTTCAGAAGAGACTCAGCCAGTTTCTCTTGAAGTCCAAGCTCTTTAATAGGGCATTTGAAAAACCGTTGGGATATGCTGGTGATTACGAGATGATGAATATCATCTATAGAAATGGTTTCGAGGGAGATGACGTTTTCTCGCAGGTTATGAACAAGATAGACTGCGAGGGTTCGGGCGCAAGGGCCGTTAGGAACAGGAGATCATACCTGTACGATAAAATAATGAAAACCATGGAAGAGGGTATGTACACGGGTGAAGGTGCCTTGAAGGTAATGAGTGTTGCATGTGGACCTGCCATGGAAGTCTACGATGTCCTCGTGTCTCTCAAGGGGAAAAGACTATCGAGAGAGGTTGAATTCATAGGTATTGATCAGGACAGGAATGCCATTAATGATGCCAGTTCCCGTATCGATCCTCTGTGCAAGGGCAGGAGTGACTTTAAAGTAAAGTTGTTAGAAGATAACATAAAAAGGCTAATTGTGGGTAAGGAAGTTAACAATGAGATGTACAAAGGAATAAACCTTATCTATAGTGCAGGGCTCTTTGATTACCTCTCGGAGAGAGCATCCATGAGGCTTGTAAACAGACTCTATAACTTTCTTGCCCCAGGTGGGGTTCTTATCATAGGCAATTTTGGGTCTTATAATCCGCAGAGGTTCATAATGGAATATGGGGCCGAGTGGTACCTATTTCATCGGAGCGAGGAAGACCTTAAGGCCCTGGCTTCGGGTGTGCCGGAGGATGCATCCATAGAAGTCGAAAGAGAACCCGAGGGCATAAACCTGTTTCTGAATATAAGAAAACCAGGTTAGGATTTATCTTTCACAGGATTCAAGCCTTGCCGAATAACTCCTCAAACTGGTCGAGGTCAGGAAGCTCTGATAGAGAGTTAAGGCCGAACACCTCCAGGAATTTTTTTGATGTTACGTATCTAAGTGGCCTACCCGCTATGACATTCACTAGTTCGTGATGTACGAGGGTCTTGAGAGAGGATGAAGAATCCACACCCCTTATCAGGTCTATGTCCTGTTTTGTGCATGGTCCTTTGTAAGCTATTACCGCCAGTACTTCCAAGGATGCCCTTGATAGCCTGAAGGGGGGCATAAGAGCCTTTATATACTGTGTGTAGCCATCCCTACTTACAAACATGTAACCATTGGAGGCCCTGGTTATCATGAAACTTCTTCCGGTTTCATCGTATATCTTGTTTAGCTCGTTTACCATGGATTCTACTTCGTTCTCTGATATCCCAGGCAGTACCTTTAGTATATCCTTTATCTCCAGGGCCCCGTCACTGGAGAAAATAAGCGCCTCTATTATTTCTCTTACATTCCTTGTATACATTGTTATCTTTTGTTTAACTATATGCTTTCTTTACCATTGATAACTATTTCCAGACATATATTTTATTTATTTATATCTGAGCGGGTCTCTTTTGTTCTGACTGGTAAAGGATTCTGATCTGCGTACCATGTATATAGTCCCATATATGGATTTCTGCACGAGTCTTACAATGGATGCCTTTGAGAGCTCAAGCGCAGCGAGGAATATGGCGATAATCTCGGACTTAACTCTGGTCTCTGCCACCTCGACAAGGGACACCTTCTTCTTCTTCTGCAACATGGAGTTTATCCTCCCCATGATCTCCCTTATATGGTACCTGTCCCTTTTGATGGATACCACGTAGTGCTTTGTGCGTTCCCTTATAGATGCTATTGCCTTCAGGATAGCCATTATATCCATTTTGGAGACATCTGCCTCTACTTTCGGTGTCCTGCCTTTTGGGAACCTCTCCCTATAGAGTAGTTGCCTTTCATTGAGATTCCTTGCAGCTATCTTTATACCTCTGTAAGCAGCCAGCATCTCTTTGAGTTCAGCCATGGGGTTGACAAGTTCGCTGTCCTCTGTACCCGAGTTGATACTTATAAGAGAAGATGATTTGAGCCACAGGAGATAGGATGCCATGTCCAGGAACTCGGCCGCCAGTTCAATGTTAAGGCGCCTTACAGCGTTTATGTATTCCAGGTACTGATCTATTATTGGGCACAATTCTAGCTCCTCAATGCTGAGCCTGTTTTTCTCTATAAGGTACAGGAGCAGGTCGAGCGGGCCTTCAAAACGGGGTAGACGCAGGACAAATTCTGTACCTGCCTGCAGGCTAGACATGCATAACCCCTCTGACCCTAGTCATTGTGGCCTCTGCAATCTCACTTGCCTTCTCAGCGCCTTGCCTCAATACATCGTCTACAAGTGAATCCCTGCTTCTATAATATGAGAGTTTCTCCCATATCGGTGAGAATTCCCTCTCGATGTTCTTGATAAGTATCTTCTTGCACTCAACGCAACCCATTGTAGCGTTCCTGCAGCCAGAGGCTATTTCCTTCCTGGTCTCTTCGTCTGTAAAGTACTCGTGGAAAGGATATAGGTTGCAGTCCCTGGGTTCCCCAGGGTCTCTTTTGGTCTTTCTCTTTACGTCGGTCAACATCTGCATAACCTTCTGTTTCAGACTCTCCGGGGTTTCATTTATTAAGATGGCATTGTTATAAGATTTCGACATCTTTCTTCCATCCAGCCCTGGTACCTTTGGGGCCTGCGTCAGGATCTCCTTGGGTTCCTTTAATATCTTTTCCCCGTATATAAAGTTGAATCTCCTTGCTATCTCGCGGGTGAGTTCAAGGTGGGGAAGTTGATCTTCCCCTATTGGGACCTTGTCTGCGTGGTACATTACTATGTCGGCCGCCTGTAGCACTGGATAGCCGAGAAATCCGAATGTTCCGAGGTCCTTCTCCTTAAGTTCGTTCCTTAATTCCTTGTACGTAGGATTTCTTTCCAGCCATGTGAGGGGGGTAATCATGGACAGGAGTAGAAATAGCTCGGAATGGGCCTTGATGTCAGATTGCCTGAAGACCACTGTTTTATCCGGATCTATGCCCACGGATAACCATGTTCTCACTAGACTCCTTGTGCTGTCGGTTATTATGGATGGCTCCTTGTATTCGCTTGTAAGCGCATGCCAGTCAGCAACAAAGTAGAAACACTCATAGTCTTGCTGTAGCCTTACCCAGTTTCTCAATACGCCCAGGTAATGCCCAAGGTGTAAAGGCCCTGTTGGCCTGATCCCGGATACAATTCGAAGTCTTTCCATGTGTCCACCTCGGCTATATTTTCATCAATATACTTACTATGCCCCTTATAGGGGGATATAGGACAAAGTCTACCGCCTTTGTAAATATGAGGAGTATAAGTATGATAAAACCATAGGGCTCAATCCTTGACCACGCATAGGCTAGCTCTCTTGGTAGGATACCAACGATTATGCGTCCGCCGTCTAAGGGAGGTATGGGAATAAGATTAAATATGGCCAGCCCGACGTTAATTATCACCATGATCTGAAGCATATATACAACGGGATAAAAGTAGGAATATACAAGTGCTTTGGCTGTCATCTTAAGCAAAAGGGCGGATATTACAGCCAGTACCAGGTTAGATGCTGGCCCTGCAAGAGCCACCCACATCATGTCCTTCCTCGGATCCTTGAAGTATCTGGGGTCAACGGGTACTGGCTTGGCCCACCCTATCATACGCGTGATTAATAACACCAAGAGCCCTATGATATCTATATGCTTTATAGGATTTAACGTGAGTCTGCCCGCCCTTTTGGCAGTAGGATCTCCGAGCAGAAAGGCTACGTAGCCGTGACATACCTCGTGAACCGTAATTGAGAACAGGACCGGTACTATAAGTAAAAGTATCTGGGATATCTGTTTATCCATGGTGAGGCCTTATACCTTATGGACTAGCCTGTGTCAAAAGGAATGGATACTAGGCCATTTCTGGAGCAGTTTAGCCAAGTGCAATAAGTCCCTTTTCTCTTTGTGATATGATCGAACTATATCAGGATTTAATAACTTTATATATTTTTATAGACATTTGTAATTTATACTGTTAAAAATAAATCATCTATTTGATATTAAAGACGAATTAAATACCCATATTGGGGACTGAATTAAGTATGCTTCATACTATGAAGATGTTATTTTAAGGAAAATTAAGGATATGTTAATATTTAGACACATAAAGCTTCTCGTTCGTGATAATTGACTATTCTCTCGCTCTTTTAAATTATCTTTTAAGCTAAGTTTGTGATATCATTAAGCACAAGTATTGTTATTAAATACTTTGTGCCTTTTCGTTAGCTTACTCAAGGAGATGGAAAGAATGAGCAAGGTTCAGAGGAAGAGGAAAAGGTTGTTTTTTGTCGTGGTACTTGGGCTTTTCCTGGCTGGCATTGCAGCGTGTGTCTCAATGAAAGATACCAAGAGAGAGTCGGAAAATGCCAAGTTGCCTGTAATTGAAGGTGCTAAATATGTGGGTTCTCAGGCCTGCGCCTATTGCCATCAGGATGTGGTGAAGGATTTCAGTGCTTCCATACACGGGAGAATAGCCGCCTTTGAGATAAAGCCCAGCACGGAGGTCAGGGGTTGCGAAGCCTGTCATGGTCCTGCAAGTAAGCACGTGGAGACCGGTAATCCGCAGTATATAATAAATCCAGCCAAGCTCAAGCCTGTACAGGCTTCAGCCATATGTGAGAAGTGTCACACCGACAAAGAAACCATGGATTGGCGAGGCTCTAAACATGCACTGAACGGTGTGTCCTGTATAAAATGTCACAGCATCCATGGAAAGAAGGATAAGCTGGCCTACAGGGACAAGCTTGGTTATCGTCATAAGCACATGAAGGATGTCCTCCTAGTCAAGCCAGAGCCTGAACTCTGCCTATCTTGCCACAAGGATATAATGGCCAAGACAAATTATCCAAATCACCATCCTGTAAAAGAGGGCAAGATGACCTGCTCTGATTGCCACAACCCTCACGGATCCCAGGTAAATCCCTTGCTCAGGACAGATGAGAGAAAAAATGAACTATGCCTCAAGTGCCATACCAGATACCAAGGGCCTTTCACCTTTGAGCACCCACCGGTTGTTGAAGATTGTACCATCTGCCACGAACCCCATGGTACTGTGGCTGACAACCTGTTAAAACAGAATGAGCCATTTCTTTGCCTGCAGTGTCATGGGATACATTTTCACGCTAATCTCAGGCCAGATACAGGGACAATTCAAAGTAATCCCCATGGATCCGGTTACACAAGCGTTGTGCCCCATGATAATTCCATGCAGATGGTCATGATGACCCGGTGTACACAGTGCCATAGCAGTATACATGGATCCGATCTGCCGTCTTTGTCTATACCCGGCGGTGGCAGCAGGTTTACGAAATGAAGAAGGGGGAAGATATATGAAGGAAAGCAAATGGATATGGTTTCTGATTATCTCCTTCTTTGTAACAGTAGGAGTAGCAAGGGCAGAAGAACCTAAGGACACATTCAAGTGCAGTGTAAAGATGGGTTATCACTTCGTGGGTCATTCGGATGAAAAGACCAAGGTTGGGGAATACGAAACACTCTCTTCAGGACCTGATGGTGGTGTGGATTTCGATGCTGTGATGGGTAAATTCCTCTTCGGAGGACACATGTTTTATTACGATACGCGTGATAAGGAATGGTCAGGGTATCTGGATTATGCCCGCATTATAAGGAGTAATTATTCCTATAACAGTTTCATTCACAGGACCAGGCATGACAGACTTTTTGCAAATAAAGACAAGACATCGGATGGGTTCACGGCTATTAATCCATTTGCCTGGCTTTGGAATGGTTCTGAATATGAGCTTGAAGGTGCGCAGAAGGCAAAATATACAGACCTTGATACAGGGAGAGATTACCAGATACACAGATCAGAACAGAAGTGGGATACTGAATTTCAAGCCCCATCATTCCCCTACGTTATACCAGAGATTAGCATTCGCCAAGAGGTGCGCAAGGGCTGGAGACAGCATACTTTCATGGCAGGTAAATGTGCTGCGTGCCATGTTGTCGGCACAGGTCTCAGGGTAGACGAGAGGACCACGGACATCAAGGCTGGGGGCACATTGAAGTATGGTATAATCACGGCAAGTTATTTCCATACAGAGAGGGATTTTGACAACAAGGCCTTAGCAAACTACTACAATTTCGATGGTGTTGGGGGTGATAAAGCTGTCTACAGGAGTAGGCTACTCTATGACTATTCAACGTCCGAATTCGGAGAGACACCAGAGGTTCAGAAACACATGGATTCACTGAAGGCTAGGGTAAGGTTACCGCATCATTCTACATTCTATAGTAGCTATGTGTATTCAAGGGTGGTTAACAACACCACGGACAATAGCTATAACATGGATACCTACTTTGCCAGGCTCACTACTTTGCTTCTGAATAACAAGCTCAGCATCTCTGGTCACTTTAAGTACTACAACTTAGATAACGAGGATGTGATAATTGACCTGAATAATTATAACATAGTGAACATTGCCGCTGATACATCGGTATCTGGCCCTGGCTATGGGGGTCTTCCAGTAACTTATTGGAACTACGATAGAAAGTCATCAATGAGCAGGGTGGTCACAGAGACAGGCGTGGACTTTAACTACAACATAGCGCCCCGCTATAGCCTGATTGGTGGATACACACTTAAGAGGCTGGAAAGGGATACCAATTATTCCAAAGAATACTTTAACACTGCCCTGGCAAATGACAGGTACCTTGATGATGGTACCACTACTTACAACATGTTTAAACTAGCCCTTAATGCCAGGACATTTAACTCGCTGACCGGCAGAGTATCATATGAATTTTATCACGCTAAATCCCCGTTCCAGAACTGGCATGGTATATGTTACGGTACAGAGTGGTATAATATCAATGGGCCAGGCGGTAGTGACCCGTCCATTGATTCCAGTCA
>QMLJ01000046.1 GCA_003643935.1 Deltaproteobacteria bacterium
ATGAACCTGCACTGGTCAAGCTGGAAGCAATCCTCGTGAAAAAGGGATACATAAGTGAACATGACCTCGTGGAGAAGGCCAGGGAGCATCAGAAAAAATTTTTTGATTACTATAAGGGCCAGGACGAGACATGGGAACCTGACCTTTAAGGAGGTAAGCCATGGGTGATAAGAATTACATTATAGCCATTGACTCAGGTACTCAGAGCGTAAGGGCCATACTATTCGACAGGAATGGAAATGACCTGGCAAGTGCCCAGGCAGCCCACGAACCCTATTTCTCGCTCAAGCCCGGCTGGGCCGAGCAGAGGCCAGAGGACTACTGGGAAAAATTATGCAAGGCAACTAATGAGCTCATGCAAAAGATAGACGTGGAAAAGGACGAGATAGCAGGCATAGGCATAACCACACAGAGAGGTACCTTCATGCCTGTCGATAAAGAGGGCAATCCCTTAAGGCCTGCCATTATATGGCTCGACCAGCGCAAGACAACGGAGGTGCCCGAGCTTGGCATGGGTGCAAAGCTTTTATTCGGAATAGCAGGGCTGAGCGATGCCATAAGGTATGTGCAAAAGAACTCGAAGTTTGTATGGATAAAGGAGAACGAACCCGAGATCTACAGTAAAACATACAAATTCTCGCAGGTATCCGGCTGGTTCGTGAAAAAGCTCACAGGAGAATTCAAGGACTCGGTGGGCATGGTAACAGGCCTCTGGCCCCTCGATTACAAGAAGCTCAAGTGGCACTCGCTAAAACCCGCTTATACGGCCTTTGGAGTCGACAGAGAACAGCTCTTTGATTTGTACCCGCCTGATACGGTCCTGGGACACGTTACAAAAGAGGCCTCGGCCAAGACAGGGCTCCCTGAGGGCCTACCTGTTGTCGTGGGTGGTGGCGACAAGCAGTCAGAGCTTTTGGGCGCAGGCGCGATACAACCTGACATAGGTGTTATAAGCTTTGGCACAGCAACTGCCATGGAGGTGATCACTAGAAAATACATAGCTGACAAGAAGCTCACGTTCTTTACGTGGCCTGCTGCAATACCAAATGCATGGGATATCGAGATGTTCATATATAGGGGATTCTGGATGATAACATGGTTCAAGCAGGAATTCGGACAGAGGGAGGCCATGGAGGCAGAGAAAAGGGGCGTGGCACCTGAGGTCGTATTTGACGAGGTAATTCGAGATATACCGCCTGGTTCCATGGGCCTCATGCTACAGCCCTACTGGACTCCCATGGTCTACGAAAAATATGCAAAGGGTTCCATCATTGGGTTTGGTGACGTGCACACCAGGGCCCACGTCTACAGAGCCATACTCGAGGGTCTAGGATACGAGCTCAGGAGGCTTTTCGAAACAGTGCATGGAAAGACAGGGTTTGAATTAAAGGAGATAAGGGTTGGAGGAGGTGGTTCAAGGAGCGATGTTGCCGTACAAATAGCTGCTGACATCTTTAATCTCCCAACTTACAGACTTGCCACGCACGAGATATGTGCGCTTGGCGCCGCAATAGACGCGGCTGTTGCAACCGGCATGTATGCGGATTTTGATGAAGCAGTCTCATCTATGGTGAGAAAAGGAAAGTCCTTTGAACCAGACGCAAAAAACCATGCAATATACGAAGACCTGTACCAGGGCGTGTACAAGAAGACGTACAAGGCCCTTGAGCCGCTATACGAGAAAATAGCAAAGGTTACGGGCTATCCCCCGGAGGATTAGTAGCCAGCCCCCAGA
Organism: Deltaproteobacteria bacterium; assembly: GCA_003643935.1. Taxonomy (GTDB): domain Bacteria; phylum Desulfobacterota; class Desulfomonilia; order UBA1062; family UBA1062; genus B14-G9. The sequence continues at coordinate 1,736 of QMLJ01000046.1, forward strand.
TCTAAGGACCAGGCACCAGATACTAGGTCTCGGGTCCTGGTGCCTGGTTTCTGACGCCTAACCTTGCTTATGCGTAAAACGCATGAGCCTAATCATTATAGCTGAAACAATCAGGACATACCTTCTTGCCGTCTTCTAGCCTCACGTAGTTTTCTGCAACAGCTTCTCCACATTTCTCGCATACCTCGAGATTGAAAGATGCAGGAGTCTTTTCCACCTTGAAATCAAAAGGACCTTCTATCTCGAGAAAGTCTTCCAGTTTTAGTCCAAACGGCCTCTTGAACGCAGCCTCTGCAGCATCCTTAGGTACATCTGTAGGTTTTATCCCCTTGATCCTATATTCACTTATGAATGGTGCTTCATATACCTTTTTTATAAACCCAGCCTTTATCTTCACCTTCACGGCCTTTCCTTTTACCTTGTCCACCACCATGAATGACCACTTACCCTTTGGTTCTTTCTTCATTATGCCCTTGCCAAACGTGCACCCTGTTGCAAACTGCACCCCGTCGGCGAAGCACCCAGCTGCATGCCTATTCCCCGCATATATAATTGCAAACTTGTCCATATCCCTCTCTCGCTCGGACCCAAGTGCCTTTAATGCGGCAAGACCTGCCCTGAATCCTACGGGCATTGCACCACACAGGTGACCGTGGATATTCATACCTGAATAAAGCAATTCCCTTTCTTCGTCTGTCAAGCCTTCGATTGAACTAGCTATCTCTTTATGCCTAGCAAACATACAACACCTCCTGTGTGTATTTTGTCGATTTCAGAATAATTGCTGTTATCTCAAATACCATGCCTCGTATAATATGCATTGATTAGCATCAATATAGCGGCGACAAGGGTTGTATAGGCAAAAAGACCCTTAAGATACCTGGGCTTCACCTTCATTGTGTATCTTCCTCCAAGCAACCCTCCTGCTATGGTGATAGTTGCAAGGGGGATGGCCCAGACAGGATCGAAATCCCCCCTGAGTGCGTGCCCCAGGAAACCCATGAATGCGCTCGAGCCAATGAGTACTGATGCCGTGCCCACGGCTATGTGCATGGGGACACTACATGCAAGGACCATGAGCGGCACGAGGAACGAACCACCGGATACACCTACCATACCGGACCCAAAACCAGCAAATAGTATTAAAACAGGTGCAACCCACAGGTTTACAGCGTATGTACCCTGAGAAGACCTGATTAGCCAGTAGCCATGCATCTTGTTTCCTATGTCTTTCTTAGGCTCTGGGATAGGTTTAAGCATGAGAAAACCGGCAATTACAAGCATGCAGGCAAAGATAATCTTCAAGATAAAACCAGTGAACACGTGGGATACATACCCACCTAAGAATGCGGCCAATGCCATGAGTGGGCCTATAAAGAATGCAAGCGGCCATGATACCACCTTGTTTTTCTGGAAAATTAAAAGTGCGGAAAATGCCGTCATGAATAGTATGAACTGGCCCGTGGTTGCTGCCTGATGCATGGGAAGGCCTGCAAGTACCAATACAAGTACATAAAAATTACCCCCACCTCGACCTGCCATGGTCATAACAACAGCAATTGTAAATATGATACCACATACAATAATAAGCTTTAACACTTACTCACCCTATACAGCCCTTCATCCGGATTTCAGAGGTTCACACCTCCGCGCATCTGCTATTTCTACTGTTCACCCTTAATCCACAATGTATTCCATGTCAATTAGTATTTGACTATATGGCCATATGGCCATATAATAGACAGTACGTGAAGAAAAGGGAAGATTACAGGCAGGTTGCAAGGATACACAGGGCACTGGCAAACGAGGCCAGGCTTATGATCATAGAACGCCTTAAGAAAAGGGAACACACCGTCGGTGAACTCACAAAGCTTCTAGGCCTTGACCAGTCCACTGTATCAAAACACCTCTCTATACTCCTGACGGCAGGCATTTTAGACAATAGAAAACAGGCCAATAATGTATACTATAGACTCCTTATACCATGCGTTATGGATATGTTTTCATGCACTAGCAAAGTGCTCAAGAAAATGCAGTCCATGTAGGATTATTCTAGCCATGAAAGCTGACCATTGTAGTTAATAGCATAGCTTAGAGTTGTTATAGATGGAAGAAGATGGTAGACATATAATAATATGTTCAGCTTTCATCGGACATTTACCCATGGAAAATAGTATCGAGGAAGTAAATATGTCTCTAAGGACAAGCAGCAAAAAGACACAAGCCAGCGAATTTGGGTATGTATAAATGATGTCTCCTGATCTCTTGCATTATGCCAGTTATGATATTGCGCAGGAAGCAAAAAAGCTATTGGAGCCCTATCTTAAACCCAGACGTTTCAGGGCCGGTAGTTTACTTTGGCGCGAGGGGGACACTGATGGCATGCTGGTATCTATTGTCTCAGGCAAGGTCAAGATATATAGGATACTCCCCGATGGAAAGGAGATAACCATCTACGTATTTGGTAATGGTGTTGTGTTTGGTTTCATGCCATTCCTTGACGGAGCGCCCTACCCTGCGAATGCCCAGGCAATAGTAGATACAGATGTACTCGTAATGTCCAGGGCATCATTGCTACAGGTAATAAGAAAAACTCCAGAGGTGGCACTTGTTCTTATACAACACCTTTCCAGAAGGCTCCGCGAGGCCTTTGACCAGATTGAGAGACGTTCAAGCCGCGGAACACTGGCTAAGGTTGCCTCGGCGCTCTTATCACTATTGACTGAGGAAGACAGGCAATATGCCGGTCATATCATTACTCTTCCACTTCCATCAAGGGACTTTGCGTCTCTCCTCGGGATTACACCAGAGACCTTTTCCAGGGGCATCACCCGACTGGTGGAAGAGGAGATAGTAGAACGCATGCCTGGCACTAATAAGTTCATGATACGGGATATTAAGATGTTAGAGAATGTTGCCAGACTTGTTGCTCTGTAAAAAAGTTATGATTGACCAGGGTCAATGCTCAATCTTACTTACGGCTGATAATGCTAATTAGGATTCGGGGTTCAGGCGCCAGGCGCTTGACATCAGGCATCAGGGCAAAAGGATTTAATAAGAGCCAAGACAAAAGGAGCTAGTTTATGACTATAACTCTTGTTGCAGGTTTGATAACCTTTGTGTTCACAGCCCTCCTTACAATAGCAGGCGTAGGTGCAGCGTTCATACTTATCCCGGTATTCATAGCCCTGGGCATAGAGATACATGTATCCATGAGCACGGCATTGCTGCTCAATTCCATAGCCATGATCTTTGCCTCGTACAGGTTCATAAAGAACAGGCTCATCATGTGGAAGGTCGCCATACCCATCCTTATTGTTGCAACGTCCTTATCCCCTTTAGGTGCATACACGAGCCAGTTCCTGGACAGGACCGTTCTCCTATGGATGTTCACTGGCTTCCTGCTGTTTGCCGCGTACATGATGCTCTTCTACGAATCAAAAGAAAAGGAAGAGATGAGCTCAAGGTCAAAGCAACTTGTAAGCGGTATCTCTGTGGGTGCATTTGCAGGTTACCTTGGGGGTCTGCTCGGCGTGGGCGGAGGTAACTTTATAGTACCTGTCCTTGTATGGCTCGGCTTCAATCCAAAGAAGGCATCTGCAACAACTTCTTTCATAGTAATATTCTCGTCCTTCTCCGGCTTCCTGGGCCATGCCACGCTTGGCCACATGGATATAAAGCTACTCATATTTACAGCCATTGGATCGGCATTAGGTGCACTTGTTGGGGCATGGCTCATGACAGACAAGTTGAACAGGAAACAGGTAAAATTGGTAATCGGTTTCGTGCTACTCGGCATAGCAGCAAAGATGATCTGGAACCTATTGAGGTGAACAGGCAGGTGAGATCAACGACTATAAGGATAAGCACCCTTTTTTTTTGTATTTGTTTTATTTTCATACCAGAGCTTCATGCATTGGACATAACAACGTTACTAAAGGCAACGAAACAGCAGCCAGGTATAAAGGCAAGCGAACTTCTCGTCAGGCAAAGGTCGTATGAGGTAAAAGAGGCCTATGCTTATTTGTATCCCAGCTTCAATGCCTTTGGAAGCCTGGAGTCATATAGCTCTCCCACCAACCTCAGACCATTACCACCCACTGAGGTCAATATAACAGCGGGTGAATCCATACCCTTTTCAGACGATATACTCCGCTATGGTCTAACACTGAAAATGCCTGTGTTTGTAAAAAACCTGTATACACTTGCATCCAAGATGAAACTATTAAGGGAAGAGGCAGAATACAAAAACAAGATAGATACCATAGAGAAAGAGGCATCCGTGGTATCTCTGAATAGCTCTCTTCAGTACTTAACAGGGCTTGAAAACGCCATTGATGCAAGGCTTAAGTCCCTCGCTGAAACAAAAGGAAGGGTCGAAATAGAGGTCAAGAATGGGAGATCACCAGAGGCCAAGTTACTTAAGATAGAGAAACTGGTCAACGAGCTTGAGAGGCAAAGAAACGAGATAAATACACAGATGTTAGATGTAAAAAAAGGCATACGCATGTTGACCAATATCAAGATCGTCTCCCCAGTGCCCATGAAGATGGTAGGTAATATAGAACCCGGCGACTTTATAAAGATACACATGCTTCAAAAGCAGGTGGCAGCACTCAAGAAGGAGTCACAAAGGACAAAAGAGCTCCTATGGCCCTCACTCTATCTAGAGGGCATACTCTCGGACAACAGGGGTGAGGCCTATAATACTCACAGGTACATCAAAAGGACATATAACTACTTCCGACTTGTCTTTGAAGTGCCATTGTTCCAGAAGTCCATATACACGAAAACTAATGTAGCAAGGGCCAAGCTTGCCAGGGCACAGATGGAACTTGCACAGGAGAAGATCAACCTGGCATCCCTTGCAGATGACCTCCATGATAGGTTACCTCTCATCTACAGGTCCATAGTGCTCGCCAGGGCAGATGTAAAAAATACGGGTCGGCTTTTGGATATAGCAAAGGTAGCATTCAGAAACGGAAGGATGACAACAGAAGAATACCTTAGGTATGAGGCAGATGTCTTGAAAGCCGAGAGCAGCCTGTACAGGTTCGAAAGCGAGCGGTGGCAGGCCATAGCACAACAGGCCTTATTATACGGTAGAGACCTTATAGGGGTGGTACAATGAGCAATAGATGGAAGAAGATCATCGCATGGTCGGTGGTTGTTTTATTGGTATTTACAGGCGCAGCACTTGTAATAAAAAGAAAGAAAGCACTATCAAGGGCAGAACCTCCCAGGGTTCTCCCTGCCGTGGTCGACCTGATAAAGGTGGTGAGAAGACCTGTAAGGTTGACTCTCCCTGCCATGGGTATTGTAAGTTCTGACACATCTGCAAGGATCTCCACAAAGGTGAGCGGCAGGGTTACCAAGGTATTAAAGAAAGAGGGATCACCTGTAAAAAGGGGAGAAATACTAGCCACAATAGATAATGTTGATCTAAAGACCAAAAAAAGAAATCTTCTACTCAAGGGGGCAAACCTTGACTATGAGATCGAATCAAAAGAGGCAGCACTTGCATCACTGGAGATTGCGCTTGCAAACGCAAAGGCAACGCATGCAAGGACAAAGGAACTCCTTGATGTAAAGGGTGCGTCCATTGAGGAATTCCAGGCAGAAGAGACAAGGATAGCATCTATCGAGGCACAGGTTAAGGCTACAGAGAATGCTCTGGAGGCCTTAAAAAACAGTAAGCAGATGGTGCTAGAGGACATCAAGAACATAGACAACCTCCTTACCTATACCATTATAAAGTCACCGGTAAACGGTACATGCGCAGAGAAGAATATAAACGAGGG
>QMLJ01000047.1 GCA_003643935.1 Deltaproteobacteria bacterium
AGCCTATCTCCGTCTTTAACAGTCCAGGTCATTCCTTCAGCCATTTTCTAACCTCCTTTGTTTTTAAACTAATATCTTGGAATAGTAGCGATCTATTGACTCGAGCGCCTTGTCTCTCAAGTCAGAATCCACGCCCCCATAATGCCACCTGAATTCGTTCTCCATGAAGTCAACGCCCTTACCCTTTATGGTATCGCATATGATGACAGTGGGCTTTCCCTTCGTTGCCTGGGCCTTTTCAATAGCATTACCAATCTGGGCAAAGTCGTGTCCGTCTATGCGAATGGTGTCCCAGCCGAACACCTTGAACTTGTCGTCGATAGGTTCCAACGTGGTTATATCCTCTGTTGGGCCGTCTATCATGAGCTTGTTGCGGTCAACTAGTGCTGTGAGGTTATCAAGGTTGTGATGCGCGGCTATAATGGATGCCTCCCAGACAGAGCCCTCACACAGCTCGCCGTCGCCCATCATCACGTAGGTACGCCAGGATTTACCCATTTTCTTTGCACCAATGGCAAGGCCGATACCAATAGCAAGGCCGTGGCCGAGAGAGCCTGTTGATGCATCACAGCCAGGGACCTTGAGCCTGTCAAGGTGCATACCAAAAGGAGAACCTGTCTTGTTGAAGTCCTTAAGTTGTTCCCTGTCAAAGTAGCCCTTGTCACCGAGTATGACTGCCCACCCAAGGCCACCATGCCCCTTGCTTAGTATCATCCTGTCCCTGTCCTCCCAGTCCGGCCTTTTAGGATCAATATTGAGATACTTGTAGTAAAGGGCCACGAGGACATCTGTCTGGCTCAAGGACCCGCCTATGTGCCCGCCTCCTGCAGTAAATGTAATCTCAACAATGCCCTTCCTGATCTCCCTTGCCTTTTTGTGAAGCTCTTTGATCTCTTCTTCATTGAGCGGCATACAGCAAAACCTCCTTTCACTATTTTACAGAAGGCCTACCTAAGGCCTTCCTTAGTATCTCTACTGTATTGTCGATGATATAATCCGTGTCTGAGTTATCACCAAGAAATTCCTCTTTCCTGAGTTTCAGGTAAATTGAGACCTGTGAGAAAGCGAACATCATCAGGTGGTTATCCAAAAAGAAAGTAAGCACATCGATATCTATATCATCTTTATCTATCTGACCACTATCTATACCGTCCTTTACCAGTTTCTTAAAGAACTCGCTCCCAACTCTCTCTATTCTCCTGGCGTATTTTTCGGCAAAGTATTCCATTCCACCTGATAAGAGGTTCAGGTACAGGTTCAGGTAATACGGCTTTTCACGGGCAAAGGTTACTGGGAGTTCAAAGATACGCCTGATCTTTGTAAACGTATCAACATTACTGACCAGCACATCGAAAAAGTCTTTCCTTAGCATGCGTATGCCGTTTTCAAGGGTCTCTGAAAACAGATCTTCCTTGCTGGAAAAGTACTTGTACATGGACCCGACAGATATACCTGCATTGGAAGCAATGGTATTAACATTTGCCTTGTGAAACCCATTTGCTGCGAATTCTTTTGCTGCAGTATCCAAGACCATTGATTGCTTTTCCTTGGAAATACGATAAAAAGTATCCTTTGGCACCCGTTGTCTCCATGTAGTGAGCGATTACTCACTCTCTACAGCATTTTCTATTTTGTGTCAACGCGAAAAATAATTCAGGCGTCAATCTCTATTCAGTTGGTATCTCCTTGCCATCACAATACATGTATGTTACTAAAACCCAGATTTTACAGGCTGGGGAGGATGTCTTATGAGTTCAAAATCAAATGACAAGGAAGAAGCGCAAAAGAAGTTGAAAGACAGGCTATCCAAGATAAAGCACACCATAATGGTCATGAGCGGCAAGGGTGGAGTGGGTAAATCAACCGTGGCTGTAAACCTATCCATAGGTCTTTCGCAACAAGGTTACACCGTGGGTGTTCTAGACGCTGATATACATGGACCAAACATACCAAAGATACTGGGGATAGAAGAGGAAAGGCTTCTTGCCGATGACGAGGGTTCCATAAGACCAGTGGAAGCCCTTGGTTCACTAAAGGTGGTATCTGTCGGCTATTTACTGGACAGTAAGGACACACCTGTCATATGGCGGGGACCCATGAAGCACGGAGTGATAAACCAGTTTCTCAAGGATGTGAACTGGGGTGAGCTCGATTTCCTCGTGGTTGACCTGCCACCAGGGACAGGGGATGAGCCACTCTCCATTGCACAGCTTATAAAAAACACCGAGGGCGTGGAGGCACCGCTTGCAGTGGTGGTCACAACACCACAGGACGTGGCATTACTGGATTCCAGGAAAAGCATAGGCTTTGCCAGGGCACTTGGCCTGGAGGTACTGGGCGTGATAGAGAACATGAGCGGCTTTAAATGCCCTCACTGCGGTAAACCCATCGACCTCTTTAAGACAGGTGGTGGAGAAAAGGCTGCAAAAGACCTCGGCGTGAAGTTCTTAGGTGCCGTGCCCATTGATCCAGACATTGTAATAGACACAGATGCTGGTGTCCCTTTTATAACCCACAAGGAGACATCGGATGCTACCAATGCATTTAGGAATATTGTAGCAAATATACTCGAGGAATTTAAGGCTGAATAGTGGTGGGTACAGACGTGGATACAGGTTATATAACCCGCCCATGGGTATATGAACAGTCAACCAATGCCATGAGTGGAAAATGAAGACCTATATCGAGTGCCTGGCCTGCCTTGTCAGGCAGGCCATAGACATAGCGAATGCAAACCTTGATGAAGAAAAAAGGGAAGGGTTCATGAGATTTGTACTCAAGGGCCTGAGCACCTTTGACTACAGGAATTCCCCTCCCATGATGGCCAGGCAAATGTATGGCCGTATAAGAGAACTTTCAGGCATAGACGATCCGTATAAAGACATAAAGAAACACTATAATGACAAGGCCCTCCAGATGTACAGGGGCCTGAAAGATACAGTGAACAAGTCACCTGACCCGTTTGAGACAGCACTTCGCCTTGCCATAGCCGGTAACATCATAGATTTCGGTGCAGGGGGAGGTCATGACATATCCCTAGATGATACAGTGAAGCATGCACTTAGAGATCCATTTGCAATTGATTTCAGCCATGACCTCAGAAGTGAACTTGAAGGGGCATCAACAGTTCTTTACATCGGCGATAATGCAGGAGAAGTGGTCTTTGACAGGATATTCATAGAGGAAATAGGCCCTGAGAAAGTAACTTTCGTGACAAGGGATATACCCATAATAAACGACGTAACCATTGAAGATGCAACCTACGTGGGCATGGACAAGGTGTGCAAGGTTGTATCAAGTGGTTCTACTGCACCGGGCACGCCCCTTGAGATATGCTCGGAAGACTTCAAGGACATGTTCCTTTCGTCTGACATAGTTATATCAAAAGGACAGGGAAACTTTGAGACACTCTCTTCAGCCTCCAGGGAGATATTCTTTGTGCTAATGGTAAAATGCCCTGTGATCTCCCGCGAGATAGGCGCTGAGGTAGGTAGCCTGGTAGTCCTAAAGAAACCTTCTCCAACCGTCGATGCAGATAATGACAAGCCTATCGAGGAGAGCATAGATGTACATCCCAATGTGATGGAGTAATCCGTGGAAGATAGAGACAGGTGGTCATCAAGGGCAGCTTTTGTAATGGCGAGCATTGGCTCGGCCGTGGGCCTTGGTAATGTCTGGAGATTTCCCTACATGGTTTACGACAACGGCGGAGGTGCATTCCTCATCCCTTACTTTATTGCACTCATGACAACAGGCATACCTTTGCTGATGATAGAATTCAACATAGGCATCAAGATGCAGAAAGGGCCTGCCTTTGCCCTTGACAAGATAAGGAGGGGCGCAGGTTTTATAGGCTGGTTTGCCTTGCTGGTATCCTTTGTCATTGTATCCTACTATTCTGTTGTCATATCCTGGGTCTGGAACTACATATACTATTCCTTCACTGTTGCATGGACAGGCCATGCAAAGGAATTCTTCTTTGGCCATGTCCTTGATGTATCAGGTAGCATTGCCAATACCGGAGGTATTGTTTGGCCCGTGTTTGCAGGGCTCCTGCTTACGTGGGTATTGATATACTTTATTATATTCAAGGGCCTGGGTGTCATAGGCAAGGTAGTCTCCTGGACTGTTCCGCTCCCGTTCATACTGCTCTTCGTGCTCCTGATAAGGGGTATAACACTAAAGGGAGCAGTTACCGGCCTTAATTTCTACCTCGACCCTGACTTCAGCGTGCTCCTTAATCCCAGGGTGTGGTTGGCTGCATACGGCCAAATCTTCTTCTCTCTCTCGCTCGGTTTCGGTGTAATGATAGCATATGCATCATACATGGCAAGGCACTCAGATATATCGGGTAATGCCTTTGTAACCGCACTTACTAACTCGGGGATATCCTTTTTTGCGGGCTTCGTGGTATTCTCTACCCTTGGATATCTTGCCCAGGCACTTGGACAGCCTGTAAGCGAGGTGGCAGGATCAGGTGTGGGGCTGGCATTCGTAATCTTCCCCACTGCCATATCCAGGCTTCCGGGCGGTACGGTGATCCATGCAATCTTTGCATTGATATTCTTTGTCACGCTTATAAACCTGGCAATAAACTCAGCTTTCTCACTCGTTGAGGCCATTGTCACAGGTCTTAAGGACATTGTTTCTGCAAAAAGGGAGACTATCACATTCTACGTGTGCCTTGCAGGCCTTACAGCTGGACTCATATTCTGCACCAGGTCCGGGCTTTACTGGCTTGACATCGTGGACCACTGGGCAAACAACTTCGGGGCCATAATAGTTGGGTTGATGGAGGCAGTACTGATTGGATGGATCTATAATCCCGAGGAATTCAGGGCAGATATAAACAAGTATTCAGATATACACGTGGGCCGGTGGTGGACTGTCTGTATAAAGTGGATAACGCCCATTATCATTATAACATCGGTGAATCTAAGCTTCTACTCGGAACTCAAGAGTTCCTATGGTGGCTACCCCCAATGGGCAGTGATGACAGGTGGATGGCTGCTCATAGAGATACTATTTATCCTGGGTATCATAATAAACCTTCGCGCAAGAAACAGGAGAAAGGCATGAGCTCAGGGGCATGGATAATGCTATTTGTTGGTGCAAGCGTACTTTACGGTGGGCTTGCCATTGTGTTTGTGAAGATATTCCAGGCAAGCGAGAGAAAGAAGGCACATGCCCACCATCATAAAAAGAATCAAGTTTCACCCTCGTAGAGCATAAGAAAGGCAAACGCTACAATGACAAGGGCATGGGTTATCTCTCCATTCCTTATCATGTTCAAGATTTCCCCCAGGTTCAATAACTCTATTTCAATGGCCTCGGTTGGATCAAGGGATTGTTCAGATACCAGGAGCACGTCCCTTGCAAGGTAGGTATGGCACCTGTTGTTCTGTATGGCAGGGTTGGGCTCAACCGTACCTATGTGGACTACGTCATCACTGATATAGCCTGTTTCTTCTTTCATCTCACGCATGGCAGAGACCATAGGGTCTTCCTCTTCGGGGCCCATCATGCCACCAGGTATCTCAAGACTCAGCCTTTTCATGGCATGGCGGTATTGCCTTACCATGACTATCCTGCCATCTGGTCTCACCGGGATGATGTTCACCCAGTCTCCAAACTCTAAAATGGTAAAATCCCTTGTGATATCATTAGGTGTAAAGTGATACCTATCATGCCTCAGTTTCATTATATGGTCTTCGTATACATGCTGTGTCCCGAGATATTCCCAGAGTCTCTTTATCATTAGCTATCTCCAATCCACTCTAAGTTATAAGTAAGCTTTTGTAATGCCTCGGAAAGGATTTGTCCAGGGCATAAAAAACAAGGGATAGGGTATAAGGTGTGGGGTATAGGGTATAAGGTGGAGGGTATAGGGTGTAGGGTATAAGGTGGAGGGTATAAGGCGCCGGGCGCCAGGCGCCTGGTGCCCGGAATGCAGGTTAAAGAACTTGAATAACCGTTACCAAAAGTGATAGATCCCAACGCATGTCTATTAACTATGTTAAGGGTGATGCAACAAGGCCTGTAGGAAAGAGCCTAAAGATAATAGTGCATGTATGCAACGATGTTGGTGCATGGGGCAAGGGTTTTGTTCTTCACATCTCTAAGAGATGGAAGGGGCCAGAGACAAGGTACAAGGCCTGGTATAGGGGAGAAGAGGATATTCCCTTTGGTCTCGGTGAAGTGCAATTTGTAAAGGTGGATGTTGACATATACGTTGCCAACATGATCGGCCAGAGGGGTCTCCGCAGGGTAAAGGGTATTCCTCCTGTGCGTTACGATGCGATTGAGAAGGGCCTTGAGAAGGTGGCAGAATTTGCGGTTAAACACGGTGCAACGATACACATGCCCCGCATAGGATGCGGCCTTGCAGGTGGTTCCTGGGACAAGGTGGAAAAGATAATAGAGAAGGTGCTCATCTCAAGGGGCATACAGGTCACTGTCTACGACTATAAATAGGCCCTAGATCTAAAAATTCTTTGTTCTGAAATTTTTTCAGATTTTTTAAAGTTAGTTTCTCCACCCTCCGATAGATACCAATATAAGAAAACCAAGGAGCTTTTTATGAAGTGCTTAATTATGCGTAACAATGAAGGCTTTACACTTGTTGAGCTATCCCTGGTACTTGTCATTATAGGCCTGCTGATGGTGAGCATACTGAAGGGAGAGGCGTTGATTGAGAATGCCAAGGTCAAAAGCCTGGTCCGGCAAAAAGATTCCTTTGTGGCGTCTATCTACACCTTTTACGACAAGTATGGCATGTATCCAGGCGATGAAAACCTTGGGCCCAATGTCCCTACCGGTGATACACACGATGGAAGCGGTAACGGTACAATAAGCGGGGCTGAGCGTTACTACGTGTTCGAGGACCTGGCTCTAGCAAACCTTATACATGGAAACTACACAGGAGCGACCAACAATGACATAGTACACCCGTTCGGGGGTCACATGTACGTACAATGGCAGACAAGAAACGGTGTTACAGACCACTGGATAACCATAACGAATCTCCCTGCAGAGGTTGCGGAAACCATAGACAGGAAATACGACGATGGAACATATAACACTGGTTCTATAATTGCATCATCTACCTATACCAACCAGAGTTCAAAAAGACTATACTGGCGTATTTGATATATAGGCTCCTTTTATCTCATGGCGCAAGGAGGGTGGCAGCATTCCTGTCACCCTCCTTATACCCTGTACCCTGTACCTTAAGCCCTATATACCTTTGGTTTTTTGCCTGGTGCCTTTGCCACGAGTTAAAGTTCCAAATCCCGATTGTCGAGAAGTTAGTTTGGTAGCAGACATCCGGGAAGGTGGTAAATGCCGAGACGTATCGGGGATATATTAAAGGAAGAGGGCATAATAGGTGAGCAGGAGATAAACTTTGCCTTAAAGGA
>QMLJ01000048.1 GCA_003643935.1 Deltaproteobacteria bacterium
AATCTATGTCCTTCAAGAAACACCTGTAGTACGGGGCATTTGCCACCTTCAGGACCTTGGCTGCCAAGGGTGGATCCTCATGGATAAGCCCAGAAAGTTCTCTTATGCTGACATCCGCTGCTTGGGCCAAGACAATTACCCTAGATACCACCTCGGGTAATGTTGGGAGGCCCTCGATCTCCTTCAGGCGTTCCAGGACCTTGTCTCTCATCTAGAATTTGCCTCCTCTAAGAGCATCCATTGCATCAAATACAGCCCTTGCCACGTCTGGGTTCTCGTCTTCAGCAAAGGGTTCTATCTCCTTTGCCAGACCCTCGTCATCCCATTCACCTAGAGCATTTGCAGCCGCTATCCTCAGTATATCCTCTCCTCCTTTAAGAATATCTATTAACCTTGCCTTTGCCCTGTCATCTTTAAATCCACCTAGTGCCCTCACGGCATGGTATGAAGTCCAAATATCTGCTGTATCTATGCGATCTTCTATGATATGCCTGAATCTATCCATAGCTCTCTTACCTGCTATCTCCTGTGCAGCATGCCTCACCTGGGTTTCCTCATCATTTATAAGTATTTCCAATAACTCTGGATCAATATCCATCTCCATATCCATTACCTTATGCAAGGCAGCAACGCGTATCCTTGCATCTACATCCTTGAGAAGTTTGTCTAGCTCACTTGGCAACTTATCACTTTCCATTCCGCTCAAGCCTTCTAGGCCGATTATCCTGAGTTCGGGATCAGGATTCTTTACCATCTCCAAAAATACTTTCTCGGCCTTGTCCGTATCTATGGATACAATAGCATCAAGGGCGGCCTGCCTTACGTCATCGTATTTATGTACTAAAAATGGCTCAAGACTGTCTATATCATCAGGTTTTCCCACTCTACCCAGTCCCTGGATTGCATAAGACAACACGTGCCCATCATCTTCATTCAAAAGGCGCTTGAATGCATCTCTTGCAACAGGAGAGCCTATCTTAACCATGGAGGCGGTAAGGGCACGCTTGGCGTACAGGCTTGAAGAGCTGAGCCTGTCGATCATACACCTTACATCCTTATCCTCACCTATTGAGGCCAGAACTTGAGCCGCGAGTATGACCAATTTTTCAACATTACTGTCAAGAAGGTCCAATATCTTATCATGGTCATTCAAGGCCACAAGTACATCCTTGATGGCCTCCCACACGTCAATCTGCTCGTCGGGGTCTGTCCTTTGTGCCAGTTCTATCACCCTTTCGGCTGACCCTAAATCTCCGATCTTCTCAAGGCATTTCAGCATCTTAACAACAGTAAAATCGTCCGTATCTAAAATATGCCACTCAATAACCTTCCTCACGTAGGCCCTCTTCTCCTCAGGTAGCGAACCAAGCACCTCAGGGTCAAGGACTTGTAACAAGGTCTTAACTATTGCCAGCATCATGTAGGTATTGTCAGCGTCTTCAAGAATGGAAAGTAGAGGGTTCAAGACAGATTGGTCACCTATATTTGCTATCGCCTCCAGTATAACCGAAACTGTAAGATCATCATCAGACCACCTGTTGAGTTCCTCTAACAGGAAAGGTAATACATCCGGGTGATTAAGACGAGATATTGCCTCTATAACGGAGAACCTTATCCATTCTTCGTCATTTACCATTTGTCTGAGATGCTCGAATGCCTTGGGATTACCTATGAGACCGAGGGAGACCACTGCTGCATTACGTACATTGGGATTTATATCATTCAGGGCATCTATGATCACATCAACACTTTTTGCATCACCTATACTACCAAGTATATCCGCGATGAAAAGGCGTATATTATCATCCGGGGCTTTCATCAGATCATGTAGTAGATCAATCCCTTCACTTCCTACTTTCTTAAGTATATCAATGGCCGTATTTCTAAGCCTTATATCATCAGATTTCAAGAAAGGCAGGACAGCCTCTACAACGTCTCTTCCACCTAGAACGATAAGGCTCTCATTGGCGGCATCCCTTACTCCCTGGTTTTCATCAGCTAAAAGCATTCCCAGCCTTTTAACAGAGGCCTTTCCTCTTATCTTTGAAAGAAGCATGGCAGCTTCTCTTCTTTCATCAGGATCCCTTGAACTAATTAGACTGTCAATTCTATCCAGATTCATAAAACATTTCCTACCTACATGGTTATGCCTAGACCGTGAACCATCATATAATGCTATACCTTACAAAGGTAAGATCCCTTACCCCAAACCCTTTTAGTTCATTTCTTAGAATATCCTCTATCTCCTTTTTCTTATAAACCAGTACATTCAAGGACAGGCAATTAAGTATTTTCCTCCTGAGATCGAAATCCCTTGATAAAAGGTCTTGCTTGTGGTTGGGGTCAACACCAAGACTTATCTGTGCAATGAGCACCTTTGTTACACCGGTCTTTGTCCTAAAGAAGATAATGAATGGATCCATTACAAGGTCTCCATCCGTTGATTCAGCCCTTGTCATTACCACCGGGGTGTTTTTTCTCTTGGGTTTCTCCTTGGTATTGCTATTATGGCCTATGTATAGGGCTAGCCCTATAGCCCCAAGCAACAAAAAAATCCCCCCTATTCCAGCAATTAGTAACTTCGGAGGGAATCTTTTGAGCCTATCCTCTCCCTGTGTCTTTTCCTCCTCAGCTGTACTATCATCCTTACTTGCATTATCTTGTTCTTCATCGTTTTCTTTATTGCTATCTTCTTCTAAATTACCTGACTTGGCCTCTGCCTTATCTTCTATGCCGTCTTTATCCAGTTTTACCTTGTCATACTCAGGTAGGTCTATATTTTCACTGTCTAGCTCAGTTTTTTTTTCGGTACTGCCGGACACTTCTTTCTCCTTGGCTATAGAGGATTATTTATTGAAAACCTGCTCTATCTTTTTACCCAGTGTCTCAGCTGTAAAGGGTTTAACGATGTAATTGCTTACGCCTGCCTTAACCGCTTCTATAATATTCTCCTGTTGTGCCTCTGCCGTTACCATGAGAAACGGTATATCTTTAAGAGCATCATCTGACCTCACGGCCTTCAGGAGATCCAGGCCCGTCATCTTCGGCATGTTCCAGTCAGATATAATTAGATCTATCTTCTCCTTCTGAAGTACGCCCAAACCGGTTGTGCCGTCATCAGCCTCGACAATGTTATTAAAACCGAGCTGACGCAGAATATTTTTTACAATTCTCCTCATGGTTGAAAAATCATCCACTACCAGCACCCTGATATCCTTATCCAATGCCATAATAACCTCCGAATATGTCTATTCGTAAATAAGGCGGAATTTCTTTAGCCCTTCATCTCCTTTAGTATCCTCTCCATCTTGGAACGAAGCCTAAGTATTGCCTTGGTATGTATCTGGGAAACCCTTGACTCGGTAAATTTCAATACCTGGCCTATCTCTTTCATGGTAAGTTCATCATAATAGTAAAGTGATATAACCATCCTTTCTTTTTCTGGGAGTGATTTAATAGCATTGGCAACAAGTTCTCTTATCTCGGCAAGCCCGAGTTGATACGTCGGCCATGCCTTCTCATCCTGCATTATGAATTCAAGGAGATTTCTCCTTGAAAGATCCGTGTTATCCTCCCCGAAATCATCAAGGCTGAGTAAAGACACGGAAGCAGTCTCTGATAGCAACTTGTAGAAACTGTCCATGTCTATATCAAGCTCCCTCGCCACCTCCTCGTCCTTGGCTGGTCTACCAAGCATACCTTCCAAGCGCGTGTACGCTTCCTCAACCTTGCGGGCCTTTTGCCTCACTGATCTGGGTACCCAATCCATGGACCTGAGCTCGTCCAGCATGGCTCCCCTTATCCTGAACTCTGCATATGTCTTGAATTTGATCTCCTTTGAGGCATCGAACTTGTCTATCGCATCTATAAGACCTATGACACCTGCGTTAATAAGATCATGTATATCGATATGCGGGGGTAAGCGCATTGCCAGGCGTGTTGCTATGTACTTTATCAAGGGAGCAAAATCCCTTATGATTTTGTCCCTTACCTCTGGTTGAAGTTTCTGCTCTTCAGTAAGGTTGGGAAATGCTATATCCTGTATCATCTTTTCCTTCCACCTGATTCATAACCATTCTTTTAAGAAAGAACTGAATATGCCCCACTCCATCCTTCACCGGCAGGCCGTCCAGCTTATTTACAATCTTTCCAAGCCTCCTCGTCATCTCCCTTTCGGGAAACATATCCACAAAAGCCTGCTGTTTACGGATACACTCGGATATCCCGCCATCAAAGGGTATAGATCCGAGCATATCCAGGACCACATCCCCTAAAAAACTCTCGCAAACAGTACCCAACTTTAACGCAACTTCCTCTCCCTCCTTTGCTGATGAAACACTATTTATTACAAGGCCTAACCTCTTTATTCCGTACTTTCTCCTGAGTATCTTTATCATGGCATATGCATCGGTTATTGACGTTGGCTCTGGAGTCACTACAACTATTATGTTCTGCGAGGCCGAGTTGAAGTACATCACGTTACTCGATATGCCTGCCCCTGTGTCTATCAGCATGTAGTCAATCTCCTGGTTAAAATAATCAAGAGCATTAACCAGAGAAAGTTCCTGCTCACGGGTAAGGTCTGTCAGTTCCTGTATGCCCGAAGAAGCAGGTATGATCTTTATCCCCCTAGGCCCTTCCAAGAGGATATCTTCTATAGAGCACTCCCCATCGAGTACGTGTTTTATGTTGTAATGAGGTGCCAGTCCCAGGACAATGTCCACGTTGGCAAGTCCCAGATCAGCGTCAAGAACCAAGACACGTTTACCCCTAGATGCCAATAGCACGGCCATGTTGACCACAAGACTTGTCTTCCCTACGCCGCCCTTTCCAGATGTGACAGAGAAAACCCTCACTCCTGGCATATACCTTTTATCTGTTGCAGCGAGCCTTCTTAATGTATGAGCTTGATCTCCCATCATGCTTCTCCAAAAAACCTTTCCACTATTCTCGAAGCGTCTGCCTCTTCAATATCTTCCGGAACCCTCTGCCCAATGGTCAGGTACGATATGGGTATCCTGAAAACCAGGTTGTGGTTTATTACGCTGCCAAACGTCAGGGCCTCGTCAGCCTTTGTAAATATCATGCTGTCCAAGCCCAAACGCAAAAGAGACCTAGTCACACTTTCCATCTCCTTTTCCCTGGTGGCAACGGGTATGAGCAATGATTTATATACGTGTATCCCTTCGAAGAACCTTTTAAACTCCCCTAGATAGTCATCCGATAAAGGTGACCTTCCCACTGTATCCACAAGCACAAGATCCACCTCCATGCTGTTAAATCTAGCCAGCGCTGACCTGAATTCCAAAGGTGTCGCCACTGACCTGAATGGTATACTGAGGATCTTCGCATATGTACGGCTCTGCTCCACCGCTCCTATCCTGTATGTATCCAGGGATACTAGAGCTACTTTCTTTCCTTCATCTATGACTGCCCTGGCAGCGATTTTGGCTATGGTCGTTGTCTTTCCAACACCTGTTGAACCCAGTAAGACCCAGACCTTAGGTGAGGGATGTCTTGCTACCTTTATTATTCTCTTGATAACATCCTTGATGCTATCAAGATCTGTCCTGTCCCCCATCTTATCCACAATGAGCCTGGCAAGAGACACCTTCATTCCCCTGGACACCAACTCGTCCACCGGTGAAAATTCCTCTGCCAGCCTCACACCCGAATGTTTCAAGAGCATCTCTAACATGCTACTTAACCTGTTAACCTCAGAGGCAATGAGATCTATGTTATTGCCAAACCCAAATGATGAATCACTAGTATTGCTAATAGGGGCCATATCAACCATTGAGTATGGGCGAGGCTTGGGACTTGTCTTTTCTACGTGTTTCTTGTACATCTCCTCGTCGTAATCAACAGCTGCAGTAACCTCCACCATGGGCCTTGCCATAATGCCGAAGTTCTCATCCTTTACCTCGCGGGTCGATAAGATTACGGCATCAGAACCCATCTCGGTCTTTATCTGGTTAATTGCATCCTTTACTGAAAAAGTCTTATATGTCTTAATCTGCATTTATCTTCACCATCCCAAGTGTTTTGATCGTTACCTCAGGTGGAATCTCATTATGAGAAAGGATAACAAGCTCAGGCATATACCTCTCAATCAAACGCTTCAGGTATATCCTGATAACAGGAGACGTCAGCAGGATAGGCACAACACCCTGTTTGCTCAACCTTTCAACCTCCTTGTTTATTGCCAGTAGCAGACTTTGTGTCCTATCAAGATCAAGTGCAAGATACGAACCATGTTCAGTATGCTGAACGGAATCGGATATAAGCGCTTCAAGCCTGGGATCCAGGGCGAGAACCTGTATCTCTTTGTCCTTTGCATATGACTGGCATATGGTACGCATGAGGGATTGTCTGACGTACTCTGTCAAAATATCGGGGTCCTTGGTCACCATTCCATAGTCAGCCAGTGTCTCGAGTATGGTGAGAAGATTCCTTATGGAGACCCTTTCCTTCAATAGATTCTTTAGTACCTTCAATACGATACCGGTCGGAAGGATATTGGGTATAAGCTCCTCCACGACCTTTGGATGGGTCCTGGATATGTTGTCAAGAAGCCCCTGAAGTTCCTGGCGACCTAATAGCTCGTGCGCATTGGCCTTTATTACCTCTGATAGGTGTGTGGCGACAACGGTTGCTGCATCAACCACGGTAAGGCCTGATATCTGTGCGCGTTCGCTATCACCCTTCTTGATCCACAATGACGGCAAGCCAAAAGCGGGCTCCTTAACAGGTATACCCGGTATGTCTATCTTCTCGTCTTCAGGGTTCAAGACAAGCAGCCTGTCTGCCATGGCCTCGCCCCTGGCAACCTCAATCCCCTTGAGAATAAACCTGTATTCGTTTGGTTTAAGCTCGAGGTTGTCACGCACGTGAATGGCAGGGACTACTATACCGATCTCTTGCGCCAGTTGTTTGCGCATGCTCTTTATGCGTGAAAGGAGTTCACCTCCCTGGGATACATCGACCAGCGGTATCAGACCATAACCGACCTCAAACTCCATCACGTCCACGGGCAGAAGCGCTTCAGGGGTGGTCTCTTCCTCCTGGGGGGGCTCTTCCACCTCCTCTTCTTCGGGTATAGCTTTCATACCTATCCACCCCAGTGCTCCCACTCCAGTGGCCAGCAGCATAAAAGGTATGTGAGGCAGCCCAGGTATCAAGCCAAAGAAAAAGATAATGGCTGCAGCGCTCAAAATGGCCATGGGCTG
>QMLJ01000049.1 GCA_003643935.1 Deltaproteobacteria bacterium
CAGGGAAGCAGATGGAAATCCCTCCTGTCTGAAATCAACCTACTGCAAATTTACATCCCCAGTGAAACCAGGGACCAACATAACCATACAGCTCAAGGGAAGGAAAAAGCAGAGTATGCTGATGCATCTCTTTTTCGAGGTACTCAACGACGAGGGGGGAAGGGCTATCAAAAACGGCTATGCATGTCTGCATGATAACATTACATGAAAACGGCGTATCCGCATGGCAGGTAGTGGACGTTATTCGAGACTATTTAAGGTTTAAAGTCACCTACCAAAACATCTCTCCCCAAGGGGACCTTTGATTCAAAAACAAGTGCCATGGAGCTCTCCCCAAGCACCTTGAGCACCAGGAGCTTACCCTCCTGGATTCCGCCTGACCCGGGACCTGACAAAGAACCGGCTTTATATATCCCCAGTAGCGAACCATCCTTTAGCCCATGTTTCTTACCCAGATCAATAAAGACGACATTAAGGGGCCCTATTTCTGCTGTCTCACCATATATACCAATGATATGACCCATAGCCTTAAGCTTTGGCCTTGATACAGCCAAGGTTAAAGGTTTTATGTCCAAATCCTTGCACAGCAGGTCACCCTTTGTAACCTCTTTTACTGAATACATGATCTTGGCATGGAGCATGTTGTCAACCCTAGACACCGGCCTTGCAAGAGCCGCAATTCTGTAAACATATCCATAGATAATACCCCCGGCCTTTATTGCAGACTCTCTTGAGACAATAGGTAACCTACCTGTTGGATGAATCTCGGGTTTTATTTTTATAGAGACCGTGTCACCTAGCGTTGCAAATTCTCCAGGACCGTCTTCGTTTTTCAAGATACTACCTTGGCAGGTAATAGGCTTAGAGGTATAGATAAGCCCAGAGTATTCAGGCGAAATGATGACGCTGTTCATGTGCTCTGGAGACTTGGAAAGTTTGATAGTCTTGACTGGCCTTGCCTTTTCTTTCGGCACGACCTTAACCACTACATTATTCCCAATCCACCTTATGATTACCTTGTCTCCCGGGTATATCAGATGTGGATTTGTTATTTCCTTATTCCTGGACCAGAGAAGGGGCCAACTTAACGGTGTGTTAAGGTAGGTACCAGAGATTCCCCATAGGGTATCTCCTTTCTTTACAACATGGACAACCTCTTTTGTCTCAGCTAGTGATGTCATACCGATAAATACGAATAAAACAATTAACATTGCCCTTTTCAACAAAGTATCCCCCCCTTTTGGAATCGTCTCTTAACATATCGGAAGGCCGAAGTATATCCTTGAATCCAAGTTGAAATCAAAACCCCTATCTACTATATATAGATCCATGGAGAACAAAAACCTTTACGAACAGGCCCAACTCCTAACCGCAGGCATACGAATATATGAACATTTTAATAAGCGCCCCCCTGACCTGAGGGAGTTGGCAACCTTCTTGCGGCTTGCGCCTGAAAAGGTCGCAATTATATGCAAGAACCTAGAATCCAATGGTATAGTAGGTTTCATCAAAAGTGGTTCAAGAGAGGCCCTGTACATAAAGGACCATAAAAAGATAGAAGATCTCCCTAGGGACGACTCTGGTGAAGGTATTGAAAACGAGATCTCCAAACTCAAAGAGATGCGTTCAAGACACATGGGTGAAATAGAGAAAAGACTACACGCAGGCGATCAAAAGTCAGAAAAATTCAAGGACCTGGAAAAGGCCCTTAAAAACCCAGCTGTAACCAAGAAGAATAACCCTCTTGATTCCCTGTAATAACAAAGTAAACACCATAAGTACCAGTTGTTGCATGCTAGACGGCCTTCCTTTTAGGGGTTGTGTTTTATATATCTATATTGTATAGGTTGCCTTCTTAAGGGAAACAAGGATTGGGGGTATTTTAGGATGTTTAGTGGAGAAGAGACAAAAACAGACCAGAACACAGAGCCTCTGAAGGAGAAAAAAGAGGAGGAAGAGGAGAAAGACCTCGAGGCCCTTTATGAGGCAACCATGGGGAAATCAGTAACCGTGGGGTCTGTAATCACTGGTAGGGTTATACATATTGGCGCTGACAATATAATGATAGATATAGGAAGAAAGATAGAAGGCCAAGCACCAATAAAGGAATTCTTGACACCTGAAGGTAACATAGAGGTAGCAGAGGGGGATGAAGTTGATGTCTTAGTAGAAAGAATCAACACTGCAAAGGGACTGATCAGGTTAAGCAGAGAGAAGGCAAAGCGCCTGAAGGTATGGGAAGATATAATACAGGCATACCAGGAAAAGACCCCTCTTAGAGGAAAGGTCATCGAGAGGGTAAAGGGCGGTTTTACCGTAGACCTAGGCATACCTGCATTCATGCCCGCTTCACAGACAGAGATAAAACTCCTCGGCGAAAAGGAAATGGATGCCCTTATTGGAACAGAAGTGGATGTGGACGTAATAAAGTATAACAGGCGCAAGAATAACGTGGTTGTAAGCCATAGAGAAGTACTAGAAAAACAACGTGATGAAAGCAAGAAAAAGCTCCTTGAAACACTTAAGAAAGGTGATGTCCTTAAGGGTACTGTAAAAAACATAATGGCATACGGCGCATTCGTGGATATAGGTGGAATAGACGGCCTGTTGCATATAACTGACATGTCTTGGGGAAAGCTGAAACATCCAAGTGAGAAGGTAAACCCTGGGGATGTAATAGATGTAAAGGTCTTGGAATTCGATCCAGAGACAGAAAAGATATCGCTCGGCATAAAGCAATTAACAGAAGATCCCTGGAAGGACATAGAGTACAGGTACCCTATTGGTAAAAAAGTACACGGCAAGGTTACATCAATTACAAATTACGGCGCATTCGTGGAACTTGAAGAAGGGGTCGAGGGATTGGTTCATATATCAGAGATGTTTTGGACAAAGAGATTACGCCACCCCTCGTCCGTGGTCAAGGAAGGCCAAGAGGTTGACGTCGTTGTTCTCGGCGTAGACATAGAAAACAGGCGTATTTCTCTAGGGCTGAAACAGACTCTGCCTAACCCGTGGGATCTGCTTGCAGAGAGGTACCCCCCAGGAACGGTTGTGGATGCCAAAGTAAAGAATATAACCGATTTTGGAATATTTGTTAGTGTTGACGAAGACATAGACATAGATGGCCTGATACATATATCAGACATATCCTGGGATACAAAGGTAAACCTGAAGGAGCTGTTCAAAAGGGGAGACTCAGTTAAGGCAAAGGTATTGACTGTTGATCCTGAAACCGAGAAGTTCTCATTGAGCATAAAACAGCTTTCCCCTGATCCATGGGAAGAAGTGGCTAAGGAGTATCCGGTTGGAAGCCTGATAAAAGGCAAGGTCACGAGCATTACCGAGTTCGGTGCATTCGTGGAGATAAAGGATGGTATCGAGGGCATGGTACATATATCCGAGGTAAGCAAGAACAAGATATCATCCATAGAGGATGTACTGGAAGTGGGACAGGAAGTGGAAGCCCTTGTGCTCAGGATCAGCCCAGAGAATAAAAAGATCGGCCTGTCTATAAAGGCCCTTGAAGATGCACAAGCAAAAAAAGAGATAAAAGAAAAGGAACCCAACAAGGTAAGCGTAAACCTTGGCCATCTCATCAAGGAACAGCTCAAGGACAACAAGAGGAAAGAGTAGTATGGGCTGATGTGGTTTCGTTTTCTGTTAGCCGCACTGGCCATTTTCTTCGCTGGAAGATACTTGAGTGACCTGGCGGATGAGACCGCAGACATAACAGGCCTGAGCAAGGGATTTATAGGGGCACTAATTCTTGGACTCATAACCTCACTACCTGAGCTCATAGGAACACTGACCGCAGTACTATTCAGAGCCAACACAGACCTTGGCGTTGGTAATATTTTCGGATCAAACCTCTTTAATATAGCGATTCTTGCAGGTTCCGTCTTAGTCTTTGCCACACGAATAAAACCCGGCGATTGGATTCATGGCTCTCTCTTTACCGTGCACATGAGCATATGCGTGGCTGCTTTCATGGTTATGCTTATACACCTCCTTCGGGGCCCGAGTACTGGCTGGTGGGAAAACCTTGGAAGCATCACAATCCTTGGTTTTTTTACAGCTGGAATGTGGTTGTATTCTAGGGAGAAATCGGCAGCCAGTGTAGCAAGTACAAAGAAAGGCCAACGGTCTCTTGCCGTGAATATAATATTAATCGTAATACTAGGTTCAGTTGTTGTTGCAGCAGGTATACTCCTGGCAGACTCCTGTGATGACATAGCCAAGAATACACATATGACAGCGACGTTCGTTGGTTCCTTATTCATGGCCATGGCCACCAGTTTTCCCGAGCTTGTTGTTACCATCCGACTCCTAGAGCATGGGAATATTCGCATGGCAACGGGAAACATATTTGGTTCAAACCTGTTTAATCTCTGCATAATAGCATTTGTAGACCTTATGTACAGGGGCACAATATTTTCAAACGTGACCGGTCCGCAAACCGTACTGCTTGCGGCCAGCATACTCATGTCCGGACTTTTCTTAATAGGCGCAACCATAAGGGCGTTGAGGAAGACTTCAATTCGTCTGGACAATATAATAATCCTCGTTCTATACTTGTGCATATATTTCTGGCTGTATTAATAACTTACAGGGCCCATACCTAGGAAAGGGTAATATGAGAAAAAAGAGATATATCCTTGTATTCATAATCATCTGCATTGCCTTGATATGGGGCATAAAGGCCTCCATACAAAGTATGGAACCTGCCGTAGGTATTATCGAGATAAAAGGGCCTATTATGGATGCATCCGAGACACTAGATACCATAAATAACTATGAGAAAAATAATGCCGTAAGGGCGGTTATAATACGTATAGACAGCCCTGGAGGTAAGATTGGCCCATCTCAGGAGATCTACTCAAGACTCTTGAAACTGAACAAAGTGAAGCCGGTTGTGGCATCCATGTCTTCCATGGCAGCATCAGGTGGATATTACATAGCCCTGGCATCAAGGTGCATTTATGCACTACCCGGCACTATAACAGGCAGCATAGGTGTGCTTATACAGTTCGTGGATGTCTCTAGAGGCTTGAATAAGCTTGGAATAAATGCAGAGACAATCACGGGGGGCAAACTAAAGGATGCAGGTTCCCCATTTAGGCCTTTGACAAAGCCCGAGAGGGCATATTTCAAGGCTATTATAGACGACCTGCACGAACAGTTCATGGAAGTGGTCTCAAAGAGAAGGAAATTACCCATGAAAGACGTAAAAAATTTGGCAGACGGTAGAGTATTTACAGGTAGACAGGCAAAGAAACTAGGTCTTATAGATAGAATAGGTGGTCTTGACGAGGCCATTAATATGGCCAAGTCACTTGCGCATCTGAAGGGTCGTATACGGATCATAAGGCCTGAAGCAAATAAAGGGCTTCTGTCTTACCTTATAAAGCAGGTGCTAGGGTCAGCAACTCTACCCTTAAGACATGATTTATACTATCTAGCAAGTGATCTTCGCTTAGAATACAGTCTTAGATAGGAGAGAAACAGGATGGGGGACAGTATAAATATAATGGAAGAAGGACTAACCTTTGACGACGTGCTGCTGATACCAAGGAAATCCGATGTAAGGCCAAACGAAGTGGACCTAAGCACGTTTCTTACTAGGGAAATCAGGTTGAACATCCCACTGGTGAGTGCTGCAATGGATACAGTTACAGAGGCAAACACAGCCATTGCAATGGCAAGGGAAGGAGGAATTGGAATCATCCACAAAAACATGGATCCCAAAAAGCAGGCCCTCGAGGTGGACAAGGTAAAGAAATCAGAGAGCGGCATGATAGTGGATCCCATAACAATGCACCCTGATCAAAAGATAGGAGAAGCCCTTGCACTTATGAAACGATACAGGATCTCGGGTGTACCAATAACAGTAAATGGAAAGCTAGTGGGTATACTTACAAACAGGGACCTCAGATTTGAAACAAAGATGGACCTACCCATAAAACAAGTGATGACAAAGGAAAACCTGGTAACGGTTAAAGGTGAAATCAGCCTTAATGAAGCAAAAAAGCTTCTACATGAATACAGGATAGAGAAGTTACCGGTGGTCGATGACAAATTTAATCTCAAGGGTCTTATAACCATCAAAGACATAGAAAAGGCAGAGAAGTATCCACAGGCGGCAAAGGACTCCAAGGGCCGCCTTCTGGTGGGAGCAGCAATAGGTGTCCTTCCAAAGGATGAAGAGAGATTAGAGGTCTTGCTCAAGGCAGGCATCGACGTTGTAGTCGTGGACACAGCACATGGTCATAGCAAATCAGTCATAGAGACCATAAGGGAGATAAAGGCATCTTGGCCTTCTATACAGGTCATAGCCGGAAACGTGGTAACCGAGGATGCAACATTGGAACTTATAAGTGCAGGTGCTGACGGGGTGAAAGTAGGTGTTGGGCCCGGTTCCATCTGCACCACGAGGGTGGTAGCTGGAGTAGGTATGCCCCAGATAACCGCCATAATGAAATGTGTTCATGCTGCATCAAAAAAGGGTATCCCCATCATAGCGGATGGAGGTGTCAAGTTCTCGGGGGATGTTACAAAAGCCATAGCAGCAGGAGCATCAACTGTAATGATAGGATCCCTATTCGCGGGCACAGACGAAGCCCCTGGAGAAATGATACTATACCAGGGACGTACATACAAGGCATACCGTGGAATGGGTTCTATAGAGGCTATGCAGGAGGGATCCAAGGATCGGTATTTCCAGGATGAGTTGAGTGACTCATCGAAGATGGTTCCCGAGGGTATAGTCGGCAGGGTGCCGTACCGCGGAAAAATTTCTGAAAACGTTTACCAATTACTTGGCGGCCTACGCGCTGGGATGGGTTATACCGGGTGTAAAAACATAAAAGAACTCCAGGAAAATGCCACAATGATAAGGATCACACAGTCAGGTCTTAAGGAATCCCATGTCCACGATGTAATAGTGGTCAAAGAGGCACCCAACTACAAGCTTGAATACTAAGGGTAAGGTAAAAATGGACTTTGTTCATCTGCACTGTCACACGCAATACAGCTTGCTTGACGGTGCTATCAAGATAAATGATCTCATTGATACTACGCTGAGCTTTGGTCAGAAAGCCGTGGCCATTACTGATCACGGCGTTATGTACGGGGCGATTGAATTCTATGACAAGGCAACAAAGGCCGGCCTGAAACCAATCATAGGGTGCGAGGTCTACGTGGCTCCAGG
>QMLJ01000050.1 GCA_003643935.1 Deltaproteobacteria bacterium
GGCGCTGTATGAACGCCCCTTTGTTATTACGAGGTGCCGTCTCCCCACCTTGCTATCTGCCTCTGCATCAGGAAACTGGTTTAACAACAGAAGATCATTCACCAGGAAAAATGGTACAAGTGATACAAAAAAGCCTGTCCAGGAGTAATTGCCACTCAGGCAGAAATCCGTTCCCATAACCATTAGGGGCCCGAAACCAAGCCCTGGCGCAACAAGGCATAGTAAAACATTTTTCGTGATCCACCCTGTGTAGGCAACCACTATTACAATACCTAGGAGACCAAGGGGCATCAGCCATAAACCCCTCTTGTGTACAAAGTAAAGGCCTATAAGGACGGCAACTACAAGGGATATGACACCGGTTGCCAACGCAACAGGCGCCTTGTCGGGATTCTCAGGCAAGGTGCCACTGCCACCGCTGAAAGGCGTGCGCTCTGTATTAAAGTCAAGCCCACTTGTAAAATCATAATACTCGTTCAGGGCATTCACGCCTATGTGTAGGCAGAGTGCTCCCAAAAGGACAAGCAGTGCATCCATCAAGTCGATATGAACTGACCTCCACACTGCTGCAGCGAGACCTAGAGACACGCATGCAGGCGTCAAAACGAGGAAAGGCAACCTCATGGGACCAGCCAGATACCTTAAATTATCCATGTTAAAACCCTCTACCTACACGTCATCAAAGATCTTTTTCTGGCGAGAAGGCCTTGATCTATCAATGCCAAGGTACTCGTAGGCCTTTGCCGTGAGTTCTCTTCCCCTTGGAGTCCTGTTTATATAGCCGTTCTGTATAAGGTATGGTTCATACACGTCTTCTATGGTATCCTTTTCCTCACCCATGGATGCTGCAAGGGCATCTATACCTACAGGACCACCCTTGAAATTTCTCGCCATTGTTCTAAGTATCCTCCTATCCATGGCATCAAGCCCAAGAGGATCTATATCAAGCCTATTGAGCGCGATGTCCGCTATATCTTTTACTATTATCCCTTCACCCATAACCTGTGCGAAATCCCTTACACGCCTGAGCAGTCTGTTCGCCACCCTTGGCGTACCTCTTGAACGCCTTGATATCTCGTAAAGTCCCTCTTCATCTGCCTGTATCGAGAGTATCCTGGCTGAACGAGCAAGTATTTCCATCAGCTCTTCGGTAGTATAAAAACCAAGGTGACCAATTATACCAAATCGGTCCCTTAAGGGTGAGGTTATTAGACCTGCCCTGGTGGTAGCTGCAACAAGTGTGAAGGGATTGATATCTATTCGTATGGACCTTGCTGAAGGACCCTGGCCAATGATAATGTCAAGTTTAAATTCCTCCATTGCCGAGTAGAGTATCTCCTCCACTGCAGAGCCTAGCCTGTGCACCTCGTCAATGAAGAGCACATCATGTACATCCAGATTTGTTAAGATGGCGGCAAGATCCCCTGACTTATCTATTGCAGGACCTGATGTTACCTTTATGCTAACCCCAAGCTCGTTTGCTATAATATAGGCAAGGGTAGTCTTACCAAGGCCTGGAGGACCATAGAAAAGGCAGTGGTCAAGTGCTTCTTTCCTTTCCTTGGCAGCCTTTATGAACACGTCAAGGTTTGCCTTCAAAGACTCCTGGCCTACGTATTCATCAAGGTTCCTTGGCCTTAGACTTGATTCCAGTATCTTTTCATCCGCACTTAAAACATGCCCGTCTAAATCTTCTCTCATCTCATCAATGCCTTCAACGCAAGCCTTACCTTCTCTTCTACAGTATCCGCATCTATACCTTCTATTGCCCTAAGCGCCTGGGATTCAGAATAACCAAGGGCAATTAAAGCCGCCAGGGCATCGTCCTCGACACCTCCTCCACCTGTCACCTTTCCACCGAATTCCCTTGACACCCTTTCCTTTAATTCAAACACTATCCTCTGCGCACTTTTCCTTCCTATACCAGGCAAGCTACAGAGATAGGGTATATTTTCTGTTATCACCGCGTCCAGGAACCTGTTGGTCTCCATCCTAGATATTATATTCATGGCTATCTTAGGACCTACACCAGTTA
This sequence comes from Deltaproteobacteria bacterium, assembly GCA_003643935.1. Taxonomy (GTDB): domain Bacteria; phylum Desulfobacterota; class Desulfomonilia; order UBA1062; family UBA1062; genus B14-G9. The sequence continues at coordinate 2,036 of QMLJ01000050.1, forward strand.
CGTTAAGGAGTAGCGTGAATATCTCCCTCTGCCCAGGGTCAAAGAAACCGTAAAGGCTAATTGCATCATCACGCACCACCATGGTTGTATAAAGGCGTACATCCTGGCCACACTTTACTTCATGGCTTCCAGGAGGTACATGAACCAAGTAGCCCACGCCTCCCACCATAACGGTAAGTTCAGAACCTTTAACGTGCACAACCTCACCCGCAATCATGGATATCATATGGCAAGACCTTTCATGAGCCTCGAGGATGAGTGGCACACGCCAACCGCCAGTGCATCGGATGCATCTTCCGGCATGAGTGAATCTTTGGGAAGGCCAAGGAGTATCCTTACCATGGTAGCAACCTGGGCCTTACCAGCACGTCCGTAACCGCAGGTGGCTTTCTTAACCTCGGTCGGAGTATACTCAAATACGGGTATATGCATCAAAGTAGCAGCAAGTATTACGACCCCTCTTACTTGTCCCAATCTTAATGCGCTCTGTGCATTAACTGCATAAAAGGATGTCTCAACCGCTATCTCGGCAGGGCTGTATTTATCCAAGACCTTGCTGAGTTCTTTAAATATCGCTTCCAATCTCTTACCAAGATCCTTGTCCGTGGGTGATATTATACCGTGAGCAATGTAGCGACTATTGGAAGCACTTATATCCAATATCCCGTATCCAGTTGTCCTAGTCCCGGGGTCAATGCCACAGATAATCATCAGCCCTGCATCTGTGCAATCTCTTCATCATCTATATCAAAATTGGAATAGACTGCCTGGACGTCCTCTAGGTCTTCAAGGGCTTCAAGTAATTTCAATGTCTGCTCGGCTGTCTTGCCCGAGATCTTTACAGTGTTCTTTGGTATCATGGAGACCTCAAGTATGTTATACTTTATGCCCTTTTCCTCCAGCGCAAGCCTAAGTTTCTCCAGGTCATCCGGGTCAGTTAGAATCTCGAACGTGTCGTCCTGGTCAGTAATATCCTGGGCACCCGCATTCAACGCAACTTCGTACAGGTCATCTTCATCCACCACTCCCTTGTCAATCTCCGCGTATCCTTTCTTTTCAAACATCCACATCACGCAACCGGTCTCGCCAAGATTACCGTTATACCTGGAGAATACGTGCCTGATGTCAGCAACCGCTCTGTTCTTGTTATCTGTCAGCACATTTACAAGAACTGCAACGCCCCCTGGACCATACCCCTCATAGGTAGATTCTTCGTAGCTGGTCCCAGAAAGTTCACCCGTGCCTTTCTTGATAGCCCTTTCTATGTTATCCTTGGGCATATTTTGGGCCTTGGCCGCTGCTATAGCATTCCTTAGCCTTGCATTTGCCTCTGGATCGCCACCTCCGAGCCTTGCAGCCACGGTAATTTCCTTTATAAGCTTGCTGAAGATCTTGCCTCTCTTGGCATCCAGTGCACCTTTTTTGTGCTTTATACTACTCCACTTGTTGTGGCCTGACATAAATTTAACCCCCTAGCCCTTTTGTTAGAGATACTTATCATATGCTCGCCACCTATGGCAAGCAGCGGTTAGGCCTACCTGTTACTTCATTCACTACATATACCATCCCAACAAAGGATATCCTCCCATGTGTAAACGATCCATTCTAGTCTACCACAATAACCCCTCCCTTATCTGCTGAAGATACAAGCCTTGCATAGGTATCCAAGTATCCCCTGGGATATTTTCTCCTCGTTACAACGAGCTCTTTTCTCCTTTTCTCAAGTTCTTCTTCTGAAACCTTGAGTTCAAGAAGACGCCTATCTATGTCTATTTCAATCATGTCACCATCTAAGACAAGCGCTATATTACCACCCTCTGCAGCTTCAGGAGAAAGGTAACCTATGGAAGGACCACTACTGTATCCCGAGAACCTGCCGTCCGTGACTATGTAGTTCGTATCTCCCATGCCGAAAAATTCAAGGCCCACCCTGAAGAGCGCCATCTCCCTCATGCCTGGCCCCCCCTTCGGGCCTTCATATCTTATCACAACAACATGGCCTTTTTTGATCTTTCCAGACATGAGGCCCTCTACTGCATCTTCCTCTGAATCAAACACCCTTGCCTCGCCTGTAAAGTGCCACATGTCTTCCTTTACAGCCACCTGCTTCACCACCGCCCCCTTCTCAGCCAGATTACCCTTTAACACGGCTATACCACCATAGGCATGTACCGGGCTATCAACAGGTCTTATAACCTCGCTGGAAAATACTGCCGCCTTTTCCAGGTTCTTCTCAAGGGTATCACCTGTAACCGTCAGCACGTCTTTGTGTAGGAAGCTCTCCATGGTCTTCATCACCCCGGGAATACCTCCTGCATCATCCAGGTCCACCACTGAGTAAGGACCGGCCGGCTCTATATTGGTTATATATGGTATCTCCCTTGAAAACCTGTCAAAATCCGAATAGTCAAGTCTCATGCCAAGTTCATGGGCAAGGGCAGGCAAATGTAATACTGTATTAAGGGATCCGCCTATTGCAAGGTTTACCTTCAAAGCATTTTCAAGGGCATCTCGTGTCATGATCATTGAAGGGGTGATCCCCTTTTCCAGCAGTTCCATTATCTTCTCCCCTGCCTCCTCTGCCAGGCGTTGTTTCTTGGCCATAACCGCTGGTGTCGTGCTGTCACCTGGAAGGCTCATACCTATTGCCTCGCTTAGGCATGCCATTGTATTTGCCGTGCCCATACCCCAGCATGCGCCTGCACAGGGATAAAACGACGCCAGTGCCTCTTCTCTTATCTCCTCTGTTATGTCCTTTGAGAACACCTTCTTGAAGACATCACCTATGTTGGATACAGAGACCTTTACTCCTTCTCGCGCCCAGTAACCAGGTGGCATTGGCCCGCCTGTTACGATAATGGTTGGTATGTTAACCCTGGCAGCTGCCATGAGAAATGCAGGTAGAATCTTGTCACACGAGCCCACAAAAACAGCTGCATCATAGCAGTGTGCGCGCAGTCCCAGTTCTATTGAATCCGCTATGATCTGGCGACTTGGTAAAATGAACTTCATTCCCTCATGCCCGTTGGCAAGCCCATCACACAGGGCTAGTGTATAAAACTCGGTTGCCACTCCTCCCGCATTCCTGACACCTGCCTTTACTCTCTCTGCGAGAGTCCTAAGGTGCATATGGCCTGGGTGCATTTCATTATAGGTGTTTACAATTGCCACCAGTGGCCTCTTTATCTCCCTGTACGTGAGACCCGTTGCATAAAGCATGGATCTCCTTACCATGGACAAGGGATCATCTTCCGAGAACACATTGCTCTTGTGTTTTAGATACATAACAGCACCTCCTGGGTATTCAGAATTAATATGAGAAATAATCTGATCAAATGCCTTTCGGCCAATGCATAAACATATCATTTGCCTTTATCTTCTCAATGCGCTTTAATGCTAGTACTTTTTCAGTATATATAATTACGGTCATCTTTTATCAAGTACAATAAAAGGAGGTCACAATGAAGGATCTTGAAGAGTTCAGGAAGGCAGGAGAGGATATCTATCACAGGCTTCATCTCTCAACATACCCTGTTGCCATAAAGTACATACAGGGTATTGATGAAATACCCGATGGTTTTACAAGGCCTTCTATGTTTGGCAAAAAACTCTCTTTGTGCCAGGCATTCACACAGGCCAGGCGCTGGGGGGCAAAAGTTGCAATGATGTCAGAAGACAACCTTTGCACTCCGTCTACTGCTGCACACAGGTGGTCGAAAGTATCTTTCGATGATCTAGTTGAGAGTCAGGTAATACAGGGATGGCACAAGGACAGCGACGCAGAAAAGAAAAGACTAACTGCTGGGATAAATATTTTAGGAGAAGAAGGCCTAAGACAAATAGATGGATATCATGGATTCATCTGTTCTCCACTCATAGGTACTGTTTTTGTACCAGATACAGTACTCGTATACTGTGATGGATTGCAATTAACGCATATCATACATGCGCTCTGTTACGAGTACAAGTATGTGCCTACCTCTTCATTTGACGGGTTTGCAGAATCCTGCATTAAAGGTGGCCTTATACCCTTCGCGACCAAGATGCCACAGGTGGTCATCCCCGGTTCCGGCGACAGGGCACTTGCAGGTACAGGAGAAAGTGAACTAGCCATAGGCATGCCAGGGTTCCTAGTTTTCTACGTCCTTGATAACCTATTCAGAACCGGTGGTAACATGAATATAGGTTATCCCATGCGGTACTTAGTGCCCACGGACTTGGATGAAAACATTACTCCAGGTTTCAAGTTCCTGCGCGAGAGGATGGACAAGAAATAATTTATGCAACTTATACAAAAGAAAAGGGCCCTTGGCATAAAACCAAGGGCCCTTTTAATATAAGCTCCCCGGCGATGACCTAGTCTCCCACGCGGTCGCCCACGCAGTACCTTCGGCGCTAAAGGGCTTAACTGCCGAGTTCGGAATGGGATCGGGTGTTTCCCCTTTGCTATGATCACCGGAGATCTTTTCTATGATAAGTTAACGGATGATACCTGATATATAGTGTCGGAAGAGAGCACTTTGTAGTTTGGGTCAAGCCTCACGGCCGATTAGTACTGGTTAGCTCAACGTGTTGCCACGCTTACACACCCAGCCTATCAAACCCGTAGTCTTCGGGTGGCCTTCAGCTCCGCAAAGCGGAGAGGGAAATCTTATCTTGAGGCCGGCTTCCCGCTTAGATGCTTTCAGCGGTTATCCGTTCCGAACGTAGCTACCCAGCTGTGCCGTTGGCACGACAACTGGAACACCAGAGGTTCGTCCACCCCGGTCCTCTCGTACTAGGGGTAGCCCCTCTCAAATTTCCTGCGCCCACGGAGGATAGGGACCGAACTGTCTCACGACGTTCTAAACCCAGCTCGCGTACCGCTTTAATTGGCGAACAGCCAAACCCTTGGGACCAACTCCAGCCCCAGGATGCGATGAGCCGACATCGAGGTGCCAAACCTCCCCGTCGATGTGGACTCTTGGGGGAGATAAGCCTGTTATCCCCGGGGTACCTTTTGTCCGATGAGCGATGGCCCTTCCATTCGGAACCACCGGATCACTAAGACCTGCTTTCGCACCTGCTCGAGGTGTCCCTCTCGCAGTCAAGCTCCCTTATGCCTTTACACTCTACGGCTGGTTTCCAATCAGCCTGAGGGA
>QMLJ01000051.1 GCA_003643935.1 Deltaproteobacteria bacterium
ACTACCATGACGGTAGATTAACTAGAATCCTTACCCGCTATTAAAACAGCCTGCCCTTGGAAAAGAGACAAGTCGCAGCACATAATGTATACAAGACCTTTTCCTGTTAAATGGCACTATCACAATACACATTCACTACCCAGGGTCACTATCTTGAAATTCAATTTGAAGGACACTAATATACTAGCAGAAGCTGTTGAGGCCTCAATAAATTCTTTCCAAGGAGGTGATAGAGATGTTGTGGACAACATGGGATCCATGGAGAGAGATACAGAGACTTCAAGATGAGATAAACCGTGTATTTTCGGGAGTAGCACCAACAGGAAGGGCATACTATGCACAGGGAGCACCTGGTGTTAACATATGGGCAAGTGAGAATGATGCCATAGTAACAACAGAGATACCAGGTGTAGATCCCAAGGATATTGAAATCTCTGTTACAGGAGACACCCTGACCATAAAGGGCACAAGGAAGGCAGAAGAGCCAGAGAAGAACGTTTTATGGCACAGGAGAGAAAGGGTACACGGCAATTTTGTTAGGACAATTCACCTACCTTTCAGCACAGACAGCAACAAGGTTCAGGCAAACTATAATGCCGGGGTTCTTAAAGTCATACTTCCAAGGGCCGAGGTTGATAAGCCCAGAAAAATCTCGGTAAGAACAGGTGATTAAAAAGGAGGTGGTAGACATGGCAGACAAGGAAAAACAGGTAAAAATAAAGAAGGACGAGAGTAGGCCTGCAGTATTTGCCGAAAGGACAAGGGACAGAAAGACCTTTGTTCCTGCTGTGGACATATACGAGACAGCTGACAACATTGTGATACTGGCAGACTTACCAGGGGCAGACGAGAAGTCAGTAAACATAACGCTTGAAAAGGATCTTCTTACACTTGAAGCGAGCCTGGAACCCGAGAGCCATGAGGGGTACAATCTGGCGTACTCAGAATTCGATACAGGTGATTACTACAGGGCTTTTAATCTCTCAGAAGAGATAGACCGCGATAAGATAGAGGCAAAGATGAAAAACGGAGTACTCAGGCTGATTCTACCCAAGGCAGAACCTGCAAAGGCAAGGAAGATAGAGGTAAGGGCAGAATAAGCAATCGACAAACAACAACCTAAAAAGGAGGTGGTGATAATGGCCATCAGGGATATCGCCCCTTGGAACTGGGGAAGGAAGGATGTAGGGATAAGGAGAGAAAGTACAGAGCATCCGATTGTTACTCTACAAAAGGCCATGAATAGGCTTTTCGATGATTTCTTCCGCGATTTTGATATAACCCCCTTTGGAAGGCTCGAGGAAAGCCTGGATACCGTCAGCCCTAATATAGACCTTAGAGAGGATGACAAAGAATTTAGGGTAACGGCTGAGTTACCTGGAATGGATGAGAACGATATAGAGATACACCTATCCAACGATGCACTGACCATAAAGGGGGAAAAGAAAGAGGAGAAGGAAGAAAAGGAAAAAGACTGTTACTATCGTGAAAGGTCCTTTGGATCATTCCAGAGGGTAATCTCTCTACCTGGTGAAATAGATGCGGACAAGGCTGAGGCAAAGTTCAAGAAAGGCGTTCTCTATGTAACAATACCCAAGATGGCAAAGGCACAAAAAGAGACAAAGAAGATCAAGGTAAAGACAGAATAAAAAATATCAAGAGCCTTGTCTTAAGGGGGTAATGCCCCCTTTTTTCTTTTATGAATAAAACAATAATAAGGAAAAGTTAAAAACAGAATGCCACAATTCCATCACAGCTATATTTCCTAACATATACACTTACCTTATGCTCAGCACGTAATTACGCTGAAATATTGTACGCTTCTTGAAACAGCATACACTTATCCCTATAAATGAAATAGCTAGGTTATTCAGGAGACAGGAGGAAGATAGGTTATGGATATAAACAGACTGACACAGAAATCGCAGGAGGCCTTGCAGGAAGCACAGGCACGAGCCATTCAATATGGCCATGTGGAGATAGATGGTGAGCACCTCCTACTGGCACTTGTTGAACAGGAAGACGGCCTTATCCCTCGACTACTCACAAAGATGGACGTCCCAGTCGAGAGTTTCAGGCAGGCTCTCGTAAAAGAACTCGAAAGGCGCCCAAAGGTTTCAGGCCCAGGTGTAGAACCAGGAAAGGTCTACGTAACCCAGAGGCTTAACAAGCTGCTTATAAAGGCCGAACAAGAGGCAAAACGTCTGAAGGACGAATATGTCTCTGTAGAGCACCTTGCCCTTGCATTGCTCGAAGAAGGGGAAAGCTCTCCGGCTGGCCGTATCTTCACACAGTTCAAGATAACGAGGGAACGTTTTCTACAGGCCCTAACAGATGTACGTGGTAATCAACGTGTTACAAGTGCCACGCCTGAATCTGCCTACGAGGCACTAAAAAAATACGGCCAGGATTTAGTAGAGCAGGCCAGGCTCGGCAAACTTGATCCTGTGATCGGAAGGGACGCCGAGATAAGGAGAGTTATACGTATCCTTTCCAGGAAGACCAAGAACAACCCAGTGTTGATAGGCGAACCCGGGGTTGGAAAGACAGCCATTGTGGAAGGCCTTGCGCAGAGAATAGTAAGGGGAGACGTACCTGAAGGCCTAAAGAACAAGACCATATATGCCCTTGACATGGGCGCACTTATAGCAGGTGCAAAATTCAGGGGTGAATTTGAGGAAAGGCTAAAGGCGGTACTGAACGAGATAAAGGCAAAAGAAGGCCAGATAATACTATTCATAGACGAGATACACAACATAGTGGGTGCAGGCCGTGCCGAGGGATCAATGGATGCAGGCAACATGCTAAAGCCAATGCTTGCAAGGGGAGAGCTGCATTGCATAGGTGCAACAACCCTGGACGAGTACAGGAAGTACGTAGAAAAAGATGCTGCCCTTGAAAGGCGCTTCCAACCGGTACTTGTTGAGCCACCTAGCGTAGAAGACACGATATCCATCCTGCGTGGCCTCAAGGAGCGTTTCGAGGTGCATCACGGTGTAAAGATCAATGATAGCGCACTGGTCGCTGCAGCCGTACTGTCCAACCGCTACATCTCAGATCGATTCCTGCCTGACAAGGCCATAGACCTGATAGACGAGGCATGCGCAATGATCAGGACCGAGATCGATTCAATGCCTTCTGAGCTAGATGAAGTAACCAGAAAGGTCATGCAACTGGAGATTGAAGAGGCTGCACTGAAAAAGGAAAAGGACAAGGCAAGCAAGGCAAGGTTAGAAGAACTCAGGAAGGAGCTCGCAGACCTGAAGGAACAGGAAATACGAATGCGCGCCCAATGGGAGGAAGAGAAAAATGCCTTGCAAAGGGTAAGTAGTTTAAGAAAAGAAATAGAGGAGACCAGGAGACAAATAGAAAAGGCAGAGAGGGAATATGACCTCAACAAGGCCGCGGAATTGAAACACGGCAGGTTACCTGAGCTCCAGAACAAGCTAAAGGAAGAGGAAGATAGGCTGAATAATGCAAAATACACAAAGAGACTCCTAAGAGAAAGCGTGACAGAGGATATCATAGCAGAGATAATATCAAAATGGACGGGTATACCTGTGTCCCGCCTCATGGAAGGAGAAAGAGAAAAACTCCTAAAGTTAGACGAGATCCTGCACAGAAGGGTAGTTGGACAGGATGAGGCGGTAAACCTTGTTGCAGATGCTGTAATACGTGCACGTTCAGGCATAAAGGATCCAAGGAGACCTATTGGATCCTTTATTTTCCTAGGGCCCACTGGCGTGGGAAAGACTGAGTTGGCAAAGACACTGGCTGAAGCCCTCTTTGACACAGAAGATAATATGATCAGGATAGACATGAGTGAATACATGGAAAAGCATACGGTATCCAGGCTCATAGGCTCTCCTCCCGGTTATGTTGGTTATGAGGAAGGAGGGCAGCTGACAGAGGCAGTAAGGCGTAAGCCTTATTCAGTCATACTCTTCGACGAGATAGAAAAGGCGCATCATGACGTATTCAATGTGCTCCTGCAGATACTAGACGACGGGAGGGTCACTGATTCTCACGGCCGTACAGTTAATTTTAAAAACACAGTTATCATAATGACATCCAACATAGGATCAGATCATCTGGTTGAGGGTGTAACCCCTGCAGGGGAGATAACCGAAGAGGCGAGAAATGCCGTCATGAGAGAGCTCAGGATGCATTTCCGTCCAGAATTCCTTAACCGCGTGGATGACATAGTGCTGTTTAAGCCCCTGAGACTCGAAGAGATCGAAAGGATAGTTGATCTCCTCATGGAGGATATAAGAAAAAGGCTGGCCGAGAGACAGATAAAGATAGAGATGAGCGAGGCAGCAAAAGAGTTTATCGCAAAAGAGGGCTTTGACCCTGTATACGGTGCAAGACCTCTCAAGCGCTTTCTGCAGCACGAACTCGAGACGCGGGTAGCAAGGGCTATAATCTCTGATGAACTAACCGAGGGCTCAACTATTTATGTGGATGCAGAGGGCGAGAAACTCATGGTTAGCACAAAACAACCGTCTGACAAGGAAAGGCCAAGACAGGCAGCAGAGCCAGGCTTATAAATATCCTTCTAAACCAAGGGGGAGCAGTTAAAACTGCTCCCCCTTCTATTAAAGACCTCCCTTTTTGGACCAGAATCCCCACTAAACGACATGCAAAAAACTAACAATAAAATAAAACCGACCTCGCCTTTGTCAAGCCCCTGAGCAAAGATTTTTTGAGAAAGTCTTATAATCTCTCTCTAGTAACATTGTATCCCAGTTAATATAAACTATCATGTGGTGTCAAAAATAAGACGATTTCCCCAGGTCAAGTTCGTAACTTAGATCGTAAATTTAGTCTCTATCATTGAGCCGATAAGTAGAAAATTGGCATGTTACCTCTGCTACGCTGACAAATGAAATTGATTTTTTGTACAGGCATGACAAATTACATCTTGCCTTGACAAAGAAAGTGAACATCGTTAAATTAACGAGGTTAATAGAATAGAAAAGGAGAGTTGCCAGATGCCAAAACCAGCGCGCAAGGCCGAGGTGGTGCAAGAGACAAAGGACAAGATTCTTGACGAGGCCCTTAATATCATCCTGGAAGAGGGTTTTAACGACTTCAGCATGAGGAAGCTCGCCTCAAGAGTAGGTATGACTGCCGCCAACATATACAACTATTACACCAACAAGGATGAATTATACCTAGGTATACAGACAGAGGGTTTTGCCTTACTCTATGAATTATTCCTTAAGGCATACAGGTCTTTTGGCAACCCCGTGTTAAGGCTAAAGGCAATGATGGAAGTCTACATTAAATTCGGCATAGAGAATGCCAATTACTACGATATCATGTTCAATAGAAACACCCCCAAATATGCTGACTACGTGGGTACAAGCATAGAGCCTGTAGCACGCTTTGAAAAGGAGACCGCGCTTAAGGTAGCAGACATCACATCACGAGTTATAAAGGAGATAGCAAGCCTTAATAAACGCATAAAAGAAAAAGACGCGGAACACTTAACGCTCAAGCTCTGGACAGCCCTTCATGGTATTGTAACTCTTCACAACAGCAGGGTGCTTCAGGAGGTAAGTGAAGATACCAGGGGATTCATAGACAGGATGGTAGATGAACTTATTTCTCCCTTTAGAGATGAAACCCTATGAAGAGGGACTTGATAACATAAAAAAAGGAGGTCATCCAATGAAAACAAAAAGGGCTTACAACGTGCTCACTTCCGTACTTCTACGCCTCTTTGCGCTAGAATTTAACCTGAGACCAGCGTTGAAGAAGTACATGAAAAGCAGCGAGGGATGGATCAACTTCTCCATAGGGTTCAAGACAGAGACAGGCAGCGTGAATCAGAGCATAGTATTCAGGAATGGCCACGTAAAGGTACTTGGCTACATACCAGAGAATACGGACGTCGTGCTTAATTTCGTTGATGAAGACACACTCAAGGAGATGCTTAACATCACACCCAACGAGGTGTTGAACCTTATCCTTAAAAACAGGCTGATATTGGAAGGAAACCTCTCCTACCTCCAACTTTTTAACTTCTACGTGGCACTTCTAATGGGTAAAAAGCACCAGAAGATGCTGGACAAGATCCATACCAATGACGTCCAGTCAAGGAAAAGGGAATACTCCATGAACAATCCTGAACTGGCAAAGGAACTGCAGACAAGGAAGAATTACAGGATGAAGGCCGACAGTAGAGATAAAGGAGTCAAGTACCTGGATGAACCGTACCTAAGCCAATACAGCATAGAGGACTTCCCAAGGCTCAAGGAATTTCTTGACATACATTTCAACACAATGCCCGAGGTCTGCTCGGAGCGGCCAAGATTACTTACCGAATGGTACAGGGAAAACGGCTTTGATAAGGATAAATCCGGAAGGCCATGGGTACCTGAGATGCGCCAGGCACTTGCATTCAAGTACCTTATGGAAAACAGGAAACCCATAATAAGAAAAAATGACCTCATCGCAGGTACCACCACTGCAAAAGAGATAGGTGTAGTCATATACCCGGATGCCCAGGGTTCGATGATATGGGGTGAGCTTGAGACGATGAACAAGCGCATATTAAATCCCTACATGATCTCTGATAAGGATAGGGATGTCCTTCATTACGAGGTGTTTCCCTTCTGGGCAAAACGAAATTTCAGGGAAATCGTAAGAGAAAAGTACAACTATCCGCTCGGCGAACAGATAGACGAGCGCTTTGTTGCATACTTTGTATGGAAGTCTGTGGCCATATCGCATACAATACCTAATTTCCCGCTAGTCCTAGAAAAGGGAACCAATGGCATAATAGAGGACATAAAAAGACAGCTAGATAAAACAGATGATACCGGCAAGAAAGCCATTTTACAATCAATGATAATCACGCTAGAAGGTGTAAATGCCTATGCAAGAAACCTATCAAGTGAAGCGAGCAGGCTCGCCAGGGAGGAAAAAGACTCCCTCAGAAAGCAAGAACTCCTGAGGTTGGCTGAGGTCTGCTCAAAAATACCAGGGAATCCTGCCACTACACTAGACGAGGCAATCAACTCCATATGGATAATGTGGGTTGCACTGCACATGGAGAACACGAATACAGGGCTATCCCTGGGCAGGCTGGACCAGTGGCTGCAGCCCTATTTCGAGATGGACATG
>QMLJ01000052.1 GCA_003643935.1 Deltaproteobacteria bacterium
CTGAGCTGTATCTCTCCCCATCTTCCACGTACCACCGGACTCCTCAATGCCCTCACCAGCTTTGATGTTTCTTCCTTGAGCTGGTTCTGTGTACTGGAAAGTGCCTTTATCTGCTCGGTAAGCCCTGAGTAAGCACTTATCCTGGCCTTCTCAAGCTCATGCAATACATTATCCACCTTTGTAAGAGACTCCTGCACAGGCTTAACCAGATCCCCTATGGCCTTTTGTCTTGATTCCAGATCACCCCTTGCACTCTCATGGAATTTTTCAAGTGTTGCCTTTGCCAGCTCTAAGAAAGACTGGTTATTATCCCTCAATGCCTCGGCAGATATCGCCTTGAATGCATCAGAGAGCTTCTTCTGCGCCTCTGTAAGGAGTTCAAGTTTCTCCTGGGCTGACTTTCTCTCTTCCTCCATCCTGGCATTAAGCTCTGAGAGTTCCTTTTTCAGGTTTGTGTTTTCTTCCTGCAGCATGACCAGCCTTTCTTCGAGACCCGGCACCCGCTCACTCACCACCTCTGCAGCAGCCCGTCTCTCTGTCTCTTGCTTGAGCATATCACTGAGCTTGGCTGCATCCCTACTAAGAGAATCCAGGCTCTGCCTAAGTTCCTGTATCTGCAAATCCTTTAGATTGAGCCTCTCTGAAAAGGTGATTGAGTTTGATTTAAGCCTTAACCTCATTACAAGCCAAGAGGCAACAAAACCAAGGATCAGGCCTGTTATAAAGATGGTTGTAAGATATAATCCCACTATTATACTTCCCCGGTAACCATATAGGAGCATAGATTATAAAGCATGGGGCGTCAAGCAAGGATCTTGAAAGGGACAAGGCATCCTTGATTAACCCGAGGACCAGTCCTAAGCATAAAGGCATGGCATGAGGCAAGAGAATACCAGATTATACATGTATTCCAAGGCTTGACATAACAGATGCACGGGTTATTAAAGAAACTGTTATTATGATTATCAAATAAAATGAAGGTGGAGGATGCTCAATGGAAAAGGTTAACTTCTACGGCAAAAAGGTCCTTATAACAGGTGCATCAACAGGCATAGGCAAGGCCTTATCCCATGAGTTTGCAAAGAAGGGTGCACACCTGGCCCTAGGGTGCATTCCAGAGGAAGAAAAATTGCTCAGCGAGTGGGCAAAGGAACTTGAATCCAGATATAGCATAAAGACATGGGTCTTCCCAATTGACCTTACTGAAGAAGATGGTCCTGAAAGGCTATTCCAGGAAGTAACAGAAAAGGTGGGCGATATATACGCCCTTGTCAATAATGCCGGCACAGTGGCATATGGAAAGTTCTGGGAGATTCCCTTGGGACCTCAGGCCAAGACCATACAATTAAACTTTATCGTGCCTACAAAGCTCATGCACCTGTTCCTGCCGGGAATGGTAAAGCGTGGAGATGGCGTAATATACAACACGTCTAGTGTCTCTGCACTTCAACCGACCCCGTTCCACACAGTGTACGGTGCTACAAAGGCAGCCGTGCAGAGCCTGTCCCAGGGCGTTAGGACAGAGCTAAGGGGTACAGGTGTTACCATATGCACCTTGAATCCACCGTATACAAACACCAGGTTACTCAAGATACAGGGCTTCCCTGAGAAGCTGAGGTGGTATTCTATAAGCGGATTAAAGACACCTGAATGGATAGCGCAAAAGGCCATCAAGGCATTTGAAAAAAAGAGATTCATGTACGTCCCTGGCCTATGGGCAAAGTTCCTGCACATCTTTCTCATAAGGTTCTCTCCGAGGAAACTCGTAGACCTCGTGGCCTACTATGGACTACAGGGCAAGGATAAGAAATAATATCACTATTCGATCAAGGTAAATTAGCCAACTCCATCATATTAATGAAAAGGAGTTAATATATGACCCATTTTAAGGAAGAGCTTATATTTTACGGTGATGATATAAAGATAGAACGATTTTACGATGACACCATCATGCTTTATGCACCATATACACGCCCTGCTGTACCTGATCCCAATGCCACAATAAGGCATGCTCTTGACCATCCAATTGGTGCTGAACCACTGGAAAAACAGCTCAATTCATCAAGCCGGGTGCTTATTGCATTCGATGACCCATGTCTACCCATACCGCTCATGCTGAAAGACCCAAGGTCTTTAATCATAGAAGAGGTGTTAAGGAGATTGCATGGCATAGGTGTGAAAAAGGAAAACATTAGGCTAGTATGTGCCAATGGCTTGCACAGAAAGTGGACATTAAAAGAGCTATCCGTAATCCTCGGTAAAAATATTATAAAGGACATGGCACCGCAGATCTCCTGTCACGACGCCACAAGGGACGACGAGCTGATACACCTCGGGGACACGGGATCGGGCATGGAGATTGAGATAAACCGTGCAGTGGATCAGGCTGACATAACCATATACGTTAACCTCAATTTCACATCCATGAACGGTGGATGGAAGAGCATCATGGTTGGGCTTGGATCATGGCGTAGCATAAGACACCATCACAACCCTGACTTCTGGAACGGCAAGGACTCTGTCATGGATCCCGAACATCACCAGATGCACAGGGTGCTCAAAGAGATGGGCGCTGTGGTCAAGGAGAAGTACAATATCTTTCAGATAGAAAGTGTGGTTAATAATCGCACATGGCCCTGGCCATTGGACAGCCTTTTAAGCTATATAAACTCGGGTAGGCGCTCTTCACCACCAGGCCCGATAACAAGAACCATGTTCAACATGGCATCTATATCACCGACATATATAAAGAGGATCGTAAGGAACAGCCTGAGGGCAAACTATGGCCTCCTTGCGGTAAACGCAGGGGATATAGACCTGATTCATCCCGAGACATTAAAGATAGTGGACGATCAGCAGAACATAAAGCTGGAAGAACCTGTTGACGTGGCAATACTAGGCGTACCTAACCTGAGCCCTTATAGTGCATTCTCAATACTCAACCCTATACTTTTGCGCTCTCTGATACTCGGATACCTTGGAGGTCTTTACAGGAACAAACCATTTGTAAAGAAGGGTGGCCTAATAGTAGCATATAACCCTGGCATAGAGAAGTTTAACCTGATGCACCACCCCTCTTACAAGGATTTCTGGGATAAAGACCTGAAGGACCATATGGATCCGGAGAAGTGCTGGAATGATCTGGCAGAGGTATATGCAACCAACCCGGAGTATGTGCGTAAGTACAGGAATGAATATGCATACCACGGTACACATGGCCTTATAAACTGGATCTGGAGCGGTATGGCCTTAAGACAACTAAAAGGAGTGATCCTGGCAGGGGCAAAGGAACCAGAGACTGCGAGGAAAATGGGTTTTATACCTTCATCCAGCTTTGCAACAGCACTCAGCCTTGCAAAAGACATGGCGGGAAAGCATGCACGCATGGCCTACCTTGCGATACCCCCTCTCTTTGCCATTGACATAGAATAAGCAAGAAAAATACTCAACTGCTTCTATACGCCTTACATACAAATGATATTGTATGGATTTGAATACATGCCTATCCCATTGATAAAATCTGTGCTTGTGAATTACTCTGACCTATCTTTGGGAAAATAAACATCTTATAAACAAGTATAACCTGTTCAATAGTTCAGAGTTCTCTATGCGTCTATGAATGAAAATAAAAATAGGTTTTCTATTCCTATCTTCAAGTACACTGAGTATTTTCTCAGTTACTGTGAAATGCCCCGTGGTAATCTATACGGCTTTTTATCTCTTCGTAAGGCATGGCACCAATAAGGGTATCCACGAGCTTTCCGTTTCTGAATATGAGTAGGCTCGGTATACTCCTTATACCGTAGCTAGATGCAGTGACAGGGTTTTCATCAACATTAAGCTTTGCAACCTTGAGAGCTCCCGCATATTCCGAGGCAAGCCTTTCCAGTGCAGGAGCCACCATCCTGCAAGGCGCACACCAAGGGGCCCAAAAATCCACAATTACAAGTCCAGGATAGTCTAGAACCTCTTGCTTGAAGCTTGAATCCGCAACCACCACAGGCCTGTCGTGAAATGACATAATATTGAGTGGCATGTGGCATGCACCGCATCTTGGAGCATCATTTAGCCTTGCCTTTGGTATCCTGTTCTTTGCACCACAGTTAGTACATTGAACTATTATGTTCTCATCCATGCCGTGCTTTCTCCTTTTTTAGTCTCAACCAGCCATGTATTTTTTATTGAAATTTATATAGGAGGTTTAATAGATAATTTCCAGTTCCTTTATTAACCTTGTCCTAATACATAAAGCGGTGACGGGATAATCCGCTTATCCTTTCGTCACCGCTTGTAATGACAAAGACAGGCCTTTTCAGCGTTTCAATAGGTAACTCTCCTACAGCTTACCATCCCTGCATCTCATAAGCTCTTCTGCAGCCTTGATAATAGAATACGCAGTAGGCGGACCAGTGAGCAACGGGTGCGTGCCTATCTGCGAGGTGAGTATATTGTTTATAGTCATCTTTGCCTGGATAATCAGTCCAATAATGTTTGTTAACTCCCCGGCGCTTGGACCTGCTATTACCTCTCCGCCCAGTACAACACCCGACTCCCTTGCTGCTATCAGCTTGACTATCTGTTTATGTGTACCAGGTAGTGTGCCTGGATGCTTGTCAACACCCGTGAACGTACCTGTAAGCACATCAAAACCTTCTCTTTTTGCATTGGCCTCGTTTAAACCTGCTGAACCTAACCCGGTGTCACCGATGACAGTGGAAAAGATGGCAATGGTACCGTTGAATGTCTTCAGAGTCGAGAGCTTGTAGAGATTCATCCCTGCTATCTTTGCCTCTGTACATGCAATGGAAGCAAGCATCGCACCTGATACCCTTCTCGTGATGAAATCCCTTTTTTCTGCACAATCGCCCACAGCGAATACACCCGGATTCCTTGTCCTCATGTATTCATCAACGCGTATGAATCCAAGACTATTCAGATCTAGTCCTGCTTCGGCTGCAATTGCCGTGTTAGGCGTATAACCCATGGAGAGTATTACGGCATCAGCATCGAGCCTCTCACCATTTTGCAAGATAACAGCCTCTACTTTCTTGTCTCCAGAAAGTTCTTTTACCCCTTTACCCGTCTTAATATTAACCCCCCTAGAGCCAAGCACGTTCTCCGCCTCAATAGCAATTTCCTCGTCAAAGGCACGCCCTAGAATGTGAGGCAATATCTCGACTATGGTTACATCTTTATCCTTTTTATTTAGTTCGTCGGAGAGTTCCACACCGATGAAACCACCGCCTATCACTACTATATTCTTAAGCCCATCCAGTTTTGCTAACATGTTGTCTAGGTATTCCTTGTCCTTTGGTATGGTGAATACATTTTCCAGCTCAGCCCCCTTGAGCCATTTGGGTATTACCGGCCTTGAACCTGTAGCAAAGATAAGCTTCTCAAAACTTATATCCCGACCTTCCTTTGTCTTGCAGACCTTCTTGTCAAGATCTACACTCATTACCTCATCCACCACAAACCTGACACCTGCATCTGTGAGTACGTTATCCCCTACGACGTCCTTGTCGCTACTCTCAAGGGAACCAAAGATATAAGGAATGCCGCATGGGACTAAGGCCTTCTTCTCCTTGCGTATGAGGAGAATATCCTTGTCCGGGTAATGGCACTTACCAGTTGTTGAAGCAACAATACCTGAAGCACTTCCACCGATCACCAGCACATCTGTCTTTTCCATATCTACCCTCCTTGTAGGGTTTTCTTTACTAGGCAGGAATAACGCCATACCAAACCTTATTAAATGGTCTGCACAAAGGCTCCTTCCTACAAACATCTTATAAACCCTAGGACATAGATGCGTCAAGCCTTTAACAGTTAAGGTCTCAGCTACGTGGTCAAGGAAATCATGATATTCGTTTTTTCGTATAGCTAGGATGGCTAGGAAAGAACTTGGCCTCTCCTCAACCAAGTATCACTATAATGCAAGGCAGCATAGGAGGAAAAACCCTATACTTCTTTCCTGAGAAAATTGTCAATACCTTGGGCAGCCCTTTTTGCGTCGGCTATTGCGGTTATGGCATCCAGGTTTGTGTTTACAATATCTCCACCTGCAAACACCTTGGGTATGGATGTCATACCGTTTTCATCCACATCCACCTTCCTCCTGGATGTGAACTTCAGCTCCTTGAAAAGTTCTTCCGGTATGAAGGAAAAATCAGGTGCCTGTCCAATAGCCTCTATTATCATATCTCCTTCTATAAGCATCTTCTGATCCTCATAGAAGGTAGGGGCAAATCTACCGTTCTCGTCAAATACGCTCTTTACCTTTTTACAAGATAACCCCTTTATGTTGCCCTCATCATCCAAGACAACTTCTTCAGGTCCCCATGCAGGGTTGAACTGTACACCCTCTTCCTTTGCCTCTTGTATCTCGTCTTCGGAAGCAGGCATTATGTCCCAATCTTCTAGTGATACTGTCTTTATTGCAGTCTCTTCATTAGGATACTGCATGTTCTGCAGCCTGAGCGCCACCCTTGCAACGTCCATGGCCACGTTTCCACCACCGATTACTATGACCTGCTTACTTATCTTTGTGCCCTTGCCTATCTTGTTCTCCCTAAGGAAATCCAGGGCAAGTATACACTTGTCAGCGTTCTTGATACCAGTGGACCGACTTTTTGACGTGCCTATACCTATGAATACAGCATCGTATTTATCAAGAAGGTCCTTGAACATAACATCTTTACCCACCTTGGTGTTGAACATGAACTCAACGCCGAGTGATGCTATGTTATTGACATCCCTCTCAATGGCTTCCCTGGGTAGGCGGTACAAGGGTGGACCAATGAGCATGGTTCCACCACCTGCAGGCAGTGCATCAAATACCGTTATATCATGGCCCCTTAATCTTAGAAAGTACGCCAGCGACAAGCCTGATGGTCCAGCACCAATTATCGCAACTCTCTTGCCCGTGGGCTTACTTACGTTTTGTTCTACAGCCTCTTTATAGTCTCTCACTGAATCAGCAGCAAATCTCTTAAGCCACCTTATTGCAAGGGATTCGCCCCTTATACCTACTGAGCATACCTTCTCGCAATGCCTTGTGCATATCCTTCCGCATA
>QMLJ01000053.1 GCA_003643935.1 Deltaproteobacteria bacterium
CCGGGCAGCCTACCTCAGCACCACCAAAGGTGGATACATGTATAAATGGGTTGGCATGAAAGAACGATTCATATTCAGGCCTGAAGCACGTGGCAGACATGGGATACATGCCACCTGATAGCCCCTTTCCTATAACCATTATGTCAGGTACCACGCCGAAATGTTCAATGGCCCATAGCTTTCCTGTGCGACCAAGGCCTGTCTGGACCTCGTCTATTATGAGTAGCGCCCCTTTTTTCCTGCATAGTTCAAGGGCATCCTTGTAAAAGTCTTGGGGGGGTATGGGGATTCCATAGGTTGCCGGTATGGTCTCGAATATCACTGCTGCTGTATTGTTGCTCACAGCATCAGAAAGTGCATCTATGTCGCCGAAAGGTACCTGGATGAATCCAGGTGGGTTTGGACCGAATGGTGCCCTGTACTGCTCGTCGCCGGTTGCTAAAGCAAGGCCTGTATGGCCGTGGTATCCCCCTCTTGCAGATACTACGTTGAGCCTACCCGTGTATCCCCTTGCTAGCTTTATGGCAAGGTCTATGGCCTCACCTCCACCCACCCCGAACACTGTGTACTGAATATCGCCTGGAGTAAGCTCGGCCAACCTCTCTGCAAGTAATGCCCTCTGCTCGCTTATCAGGTGATGATTTCCTATGTCCAGTTCCTCTATGCTCTTTATGAGCGCATCTATGACCTTTTTGTTCCTGTGTCCCAGGTTGAAAACACCGCCGTTACAGTGGCAGTTTATAAGCCTCTTTCCTGATGTCGCGTCCCAGACATATGGGCCTTCCCTCTTACCAAAGACAAAGTCTATGCCCACGGAAGTGAAGAATTCTGCCTTTCCAGAAGACACGTAATCCGAGAACCTTTTTACAATTCCTTGCTTTGTGTCAGTACCTATGAAACTCACTTGAGACCTCCTTAAAAATTGCAGGTTGCTATATAAGTATATTAATTAAAGCGCTTGTTTGCAACAATTTGATTCGTATTTACGGACAAGTTGTTTTAAGATATTATTAGGTACGAATAATAACTTACATAATAACTTAATAAGCAAGTTAGGGTAAGGGGAGGCATACATGGCATCTAGATACAAGGGATATATGGGAAAGGTCGTTGAGATCAATCTAACAAAAGGAAAGATAGGTGAATACGAGATAAGCGACGACGAAAGGGAGACGTTTATAGGTGGTAAGTACCTGTCCACAAAGATACTCTGGGATAGGTTAATGCCAGGTACAGATCCATTAGGTGAGGGTAATATCCTGGTTGTAATGACCTCCCCTTTTACAGGATCAGGTGCGCCAAGCACAAGCCGGTATGACATATCAGCCAAGAGTCCACTTACAGGTGCAATAGGTCATTCCAACAGCGGTGGCAATTTCGGTATACACCTCAAGAGAGCGGGATTCGACGGCATTGTTATACGGGGCAGGGCGGAGAATCCTGTCTATATTGAGATAGATTTCGGCAATGTCAGCATAAAGGATGCAGCAGATCTGTGGGGCCTCGATACAGAGGAAACCCAGGATAGGCTTGGCAAGGGTGGCAAGATGGTCATTGGGCCTGCGGGGGAGAACCAGGTTCTCTATGCGTCCATAGTGTCCGAGGAAAGGACACATGGCAGGTGTGGTCTTGGTGCTGTAATGGGATCAAAAAATCTCAAGGCCATTGTTGCCAGGGGCGCAAAGAGGGTCCCTGTCTACAATGAGACACTATTCAACGAGCTTAGGAAAAAGTGGTTCCAGGTGCTAAAGTCCCATCCCTATACAGGTGACATGCTGCCCAGATATGGGTCGGCATCGTTTCTTAAGTATATAAACAGCGGCAATACCCTACCTACGCACGATTTTACAAGGGGTAAATTTGAGAGGGCAGGTAAGATCTCGGGAGAGAGGCTTGCCGAGAAATACATGACAAGAAACTATGGCTGCGTGTCATGTCCGGTGCGATGTGGTAGGAGGGTTATGATAGGGGACAAGGAAGTCAAGGGTCCTGAGTTCGAGACACTGGCCCTTTTTGGCTCAAACCTGGATCTGGATGACATGGAAAAGATAATTGAGTGGAATCACAAGCTGGATCTTCTGGGCCTGGATTCCATAAGTACAGGTACTACCATAGGGTTTGCCATGGAACTAAGTGAGAAAGGCCTTTGGAACAACGGCCTTTCCTTTGGCAATCCAGATGACATAGGCAAGGTAATAGAAGACATAGCATACAGGAGGGGTATAGGAGACGAGCTTGCAGAAGGCACGAAGAGGCTTGCAAGAAAATATGGCGGTGAGGACTTTGCCCCTCATGTAAAGGGTCTTGAACTACCTGCATACGAACCAAGGGGTAGCGTAGGACATGGCCTTGGATATGCCACTGCGAGCAGGGGTGGATGCCATCTGGATGCAGGCTACATTGTCATGTACGAAAGGGTGATACCCTCTCCTTGGGAACCTTATGATACTAAAAGCAAACCATCACTGACGGTCTTGAGCCAGTCGCTCCTGGGAGGGATAAGTGCCATGGGCTCATGCCTGTTTTCTACGCTGACCGCATTTCCCAAACCCATGATCAATCTGGAGCCAGACAGCGTTGTATCCAAAATGATTTCCTGGATCCTTACACACTCCTACAGGATGACCG
This sequence comes from Deltaproteobacteria bacterium, assembly GCA_003643935.1. Lineage (GTDB taxonomy): Bacteria > Desulfobacterota > Desulfomonilia > UBA1062 > UBA1062 > B14-G9. Next base: position 2,629 of record QMLJ01000053.1, read on the forward strand.
AGTTAATGCTGAGGTTGCCAGCGAATGTGTTACCCTTACACCTGCCTTTCTCAATGATGCCCCATACAAGGACATTTGAGGCCTTAACAGGTATGCGCATGCGTCTTGGTGAATTGCTCCACGTGGGATACCGTGGTTATGCACTGGAGAGGCTGTTTAATATCAGGGAAGGCATTACAAAGGCTGATGACTCCTTGTCCAGGCGTTTTACAAGTGTTCTCCAGCAACCCCTTAACCCTGATTCTAGGGTGAGGCTGGATGAAATGCTCCCGCGTTACTACCGTTTGAGAGGATGGGATGAAGAAGGTGTTCCAAGGCAGGCAGAATTGAAGAGATTGGGACTTTCAAGATATTTGGCTTGACATCCTGAAATCTTGTAATATATTCAAGGTCTATACCGTAAGTACAGGAAGGGGAAAGATTACGCATGGCAGTATCAATCAGGTTAAGCCGAAGAGGTGCTAACAAGAAGCCGTTTTACAGGGTGGTTGTGGCTGATTCAAGATTCAAGCGTGACGGCAGATTTCTTGAGATAGTTGGTTATTTTGATCCCAGGAAGAGGGCAGAGAGTGTGAATCTGAAGATAGACAGGATAAAGTACTGGGCTGACAAGGGCGTTAAAATTAGTCCTGCCGTTAAGAAGTTGATAAAGGAAAAGGGATTCTCGATTTAGTCTAAAAAATATTGTTGATGCGAGGGTAAACCATGAAAGAGTTGATTGAGTACATTGCCAAAGCCTTGGTAGACAACCCGGATGAAGTACAGGTTAGGGAGGTTGAAGGAGAGGTTACATCCGTGATTGAGCTTAGAGTGGCAAAGTCGGATCTCGGCAAGGTCATCGGTAAAGAAGGCAGAACTGCAAGGGCCATGCGAACCCTGCTTACAGCAGCATCCACAAAGATAAACAAGAGGGCAGTGCTCGAAATCATTGAGTAAATGAAAGATTTACTCGTCTCGATAGCCAGGGTAAAGGGCCCGAGGGGCCTTAAGGGCCAGATATGGCTCAGACCCTATGGTGATTCTTTTGAACAGTTCAAACATTACAAGTACATAATGGTAGGCAAGGACCATAGGCCTTTAGAAGTCGTGCACTGCCAGCAGAAAGGTAATATGTACATAGTTGAATTAAAAGGCCTAAATACCAGGGAGCAGGTCGACAGTATCAAGGGTGAAGAGGTCTTTATCAAAAAGGAGTGGTTGCCGCCTCTTGAAGATGATGAGTACTACTGGTGCGACTTGATAGGTATGCAGGTCTTTGACCTGGAGGGCACCTACCTTGGAGACCTGCTGAATATCTTCAGGACCGGTAGTAACGACGTGTATGTTGTTAACAAGGAAAAGGAATACCTGATTCCTGCAACAGTAGATGTTGTCAAGGAAGTCTCAATAAAAGAATCCAAGATGATTATTGACACAGCCCCCTTGGAAGGGTTGATGGAATAAACCAGCTATAACATTCCGGCCATGGTCATACACGTTATAACCCTGTTTCCTTCCATGTTTAAGGGTTTCATTGATAGCAGTATAATCTCCAGGGCCATTGACAAGGATGCAGTGGATATTCGTCTCGTTGACCTTAGGTCCTTTGGCATGGGTCCCCATAGGATTGTGGATGATACCCCCTTTGGAGGAGGTGGCGGCATGGTCATGAGAGTGGAGCCCATTCATAATGCGCTCAAAGGCATTGAAGGCAGTGCTGGTCATGTCATACTGACCACCCCAAGGGGTAAGATCTTTAAGCAGGATGATGCTTTCAGGCTCAGCAAGGAAGACACGATTACCATAATATGCGGGCATTATGAGGGCGTGGATGAAAGGGTAAGCGAGCTCTTTGTTGATGAGGAGCTTTCCATAGGTGACTACGTTCTTACCGGTGGTGAGATACCTGCAATGGCAATAATAGATGCAGTGGTTAGGATTATACCTGGAGTTCTTGGTAAGAATACCATTATTACAGGTGATTCACATTACACAGGTCTCCTTGAACATCCGCAATATACCAGGCCAAGAGAATATATGGGCAAGGCGGTCCCTAGTGTGCTCTTAAGCGGCAATCATAAGGAGATACAAAAATGGCGCAGGATGATGTCCCTGAAGGCAACCATGGACAGGAGACCGGATATGCTTGAGAAGACTAGCCTCACAGAAGAAGATATCCTCATTCTTAAAGAGGATGGATGAGGAAAATAGATGCTTTACGTGATTTTACTCCATTGGCCCTGCCTTGACGTAAAGGGAAGGGAAGTTGCAACCGCGATCACAAATATGGATATACACGATTGTTCAAGAGTTTGCTTGACATATGGTGTAAAGAAGCTTTATATCGTTCATCCATATCAGGCCCAGCTTGACTTGGCGGCCAGGATAATGGAACACTGGTTAAAAGGAGCTGGAGCTGAGTATAATCCTTTAAGGAAAAGGGCATTTGAAGTAGTAAGGTTGGCAAGAGACATGGATGATGTTAGAAAAGAGACCAATGCATACACCATAGCTACATCAGCACACCAAAGGGGTGATTGTATTAGCTGGGACAGTGTAAGGTCACTTTCCGGACAAATGGATGTACAGCTTGTATTTGGTACCGGGTGGGGACTTGCCCCTAGCGTACTTGAGAGCGTGGATGCTGTGGCGGAACCAATAAGGGGTACTGGAGATTACAACCATCTCTCAGTCAGGTCTGCTATGGCTATAGCCTTGGACAGGATACTCGGGAGGTAAGAGATGGACCTAGTAGAAGACTTTGAAAAATCGCAGATGAAGCCGGACATTCCAGAGATACGTATCGGTGACAAGGTGAGGGTACACATAAAGATTGTGGAGGGTAACAGGGAAAGGTTGCAGGTCTTTGAAGGCATTGTGATTGCAAGGCATAGGGGAAATCATCGTGAGACCATTACCGTAAGGAAGGTTTCTTACGGCATCGGGGTGGAAAGAGTTCTGCCCATTCATTCTCCTGTTATAGAAAAGGTAGAGATAGTAAGCCACTCCAAAGTCAGGAGGGCAAAACTTTACTATCTCAGGGAGAGAAGGGGCAAGGCAGCAAGAATGAAAGAAATCTGGTAAGGTAGATATGTCTATAGAGGATGATCTCCTAAAGCAAGGTATATGGCCTGTCTGTGGGCTGGACGAGGCAGGTAGAGGCCCGCTTGCAGGACCGGTTGTTGCTGCAGCCGTTGTTTTGCCACCAGGGGATTCTCTGAGGTCGATAGTCAAAGATTCAAAGAAACTCAGTCCCAAAAAGAGGCAAGACATATTTGAGCGTATAAAGCGCCATCCTGGTGTGGAGATAGGCGTGGGAGCTGTGGGGCCTGACATAATCGACAAGTTAAACATACTTGATGCTACCTTTCTTGCAATGAAGAGAGCAGTAGATGCCCTCCAAATAGACGTTGAATACGCCTTGGTTGATGGTAACATGGTACCAAGGCTTGATTGCAAAAGCATTGCCGTTGTTAAGGGGGATTCAACTGAGCCTTCCATATCAGCGGCGAGTATAGTGGCAAAGGTTATCAGGGATGGTTATATGTTGGCCATGGATAGACTGTACCCGGGTTATGACTTTGCATCTCACAAAGGTTATCCAACCCCGACGCATTTCAGGGCCATAAGGACACTTGGTGCCTGTCCTCTGCATAGGAAGACGTTCAAGGGTGTCTGTCTATAATAGTACTCGCGAAAAGGGTATTAAAGGAGAAAAGGCTGCTATAGAGCATCTGAGAAGAGAAGGCTACAAGATAATTGTTACAAATTTCAGAACCAGGATGGGAGAGATCGATATTATTGCCAAGGATGGTGACGTGATTGTCTTCGTGGAGGTAAAATCAGCTTTAAGTCCCAGATTTGGTAATCCTGTTGGATGGGTCACAAAGAGAAAACAGATGCGTATTATAAGGGTATCTCAAGCGTATATGATGGGTACGTGTACAGGCCAGTGTCCAGTAAGGTATGATGTTATTGGGATTGATACCAATGGTGGGATTCAGCACATAAAAGATGCATTCAGACCCAGGGGTGACTTTTTTATGTGACCAGAATCTGGGCCGTCTTGCAAGATGGCTCAGGCTTATGGGATTTGATGCTGCCTACATGAGAAGGTGGAATGAGGAAGTGGCGTTAGAGGCAACGGAATCAGGCAGGATTTTACTTACAACCAGCCGTAAAAAGGCATCTTACCATACTGCCATGTTAATAGATACAGATGATATAAACAGCCAGGTAAAGCAGGTCCTTAGAAAGTTTGATCTGGAACATGAAGTAAGGCCCTTGACCAGGTGTATCATTTGTAACGAGCCACTTGTTAGTGTTACGCCAGAGGAGATCAAGGGCAAGGTTCCTGAATACGTGTATCTCACGCATTCCTCCTTTGCCGAATGTCCTAGTTGTCACAGGGTTTACTGGGAGGGTACTCACTCAAA
>QMLJ01000054.1 GCA_003643935.1 Deltaproteobacteria bacterium
CTAAAGGAGTCATGGGAAAAGATCATATACAAGAACAGGTGATGCAAGACCTCGTGTCCTGGAGGCAGACTCTGAAAGCCGGCCTTGAAGCCCTTTCCCAGGGGAAAACACAAGAGATTGGGAAACTGGTTGAGAGTGCAGACCTTATAAGGTTGCGACTTGACAAGACCTTACCCCTGGTAAGGAGGGCAGCCATGGTCAAGGATTACAAGGGAATAATGCTTGATATAAAGGAAATGCAGGACACCCTGATAAACGAACTGAACAGGTCCAGCCACTTGGTTAAACAAAAGCTGGACACATTGGCCAAGAACAGATCACTGATGCAAGGATACAGGAAATCCAGGAAAGTCTATCCCAGGTTTCTGAGCAAACTCACCTAGAATTCTTCGGACGTCAGCCGACCTCTTTGATCCATACACAAGTACCAGGCGAAATTTTTAGCTTAGACTTGTTTAGTATCCCTGTTATACATGTACAGTACCTATCCATTATCACATAAAAGAGGAGGTGTTGATAATGAAGCATAAACATAAAGGGGATAGAGATAAGTGGACCATAATAATTGTGCTATTCATAGTCATGTACCTTCTTCCATCAACTTCGCTTGCTTTTGATGGCACAGCACCCCAGGTTACAAGGCTTGATGCAAAGACATTTGTCATTGCAAAAGAGTGGGCAAGCGAAATAAGGGTATTCCTTTTAAAAGTAGAGGATAATAACAAGATGGTATTAATTGACTCATGCTCCATCGATTATATGACGCTGAAACCACGGCATGCCGCCAGCACCCTAAGCCCGAAGAAGGATGGTTCCCTTGAGACCACGCCCATTATAAAAAAGATAAAGTAAAAAAGCGAACTGATACCATTGAAGCATGACCGTGTGGTGTTGACATGTTACACAATTTACCTTAATCATGTTCCGTATGCAGATAATACTCGCTTCCTCGTCCGCGAGACGAAATGAACTCCTTAACCGAACAGGCTTACATTTTGAAATTAAGATCCCAGACGTTGAGGAAATACCACTGGAGGGGGAGAGCCCCCCTGCGTTCTGCCGCAGGCTGAGCCGGGAGAAGGCCATGGCAATAGCATACAGGCACAAGCATGCACTAGTCATAGCAGCAGATACAGTCGTTTCCATGGACGATATAATACTGGGAAAGCCGGAGGATAACAGGCAGGCATACAGCTATATAAAGATGCTAAGCGGCATGACACACGACGTATTCAGTGCTTACACCATAGTGCAACTTGCAGGGGACATTGATATCACACGACTGGTGCATACGAGGGTACATTTCAAGGAAATGACAGAAAGCGAGATATCCTGGTACGTATCAACAGGAGAGCCCAAAGGCAAGGCAGGTGGTTATGCCATACAAGGCAAGGCCTCCATTTTCATAGACAGGATTGATGGATCTTATACAAATGTGATAGGCTTACCCCTTGCAGAGTTGTGCGACGACCTTCTTAGACTCGGCGTAACTTACCTAGGAGGGTCAATGGATAAGCAATGATGGAGGTTAGTGATGAATCATGAATACATTATGGCCATAGACCAAGGTACAACAGGTAGTAGGGCAATGGTGGTTAACTCCAAGGGAGAGGTCGTCTCAAACGCATACAAGGAATTTCCACAGATATACCCCATGCCTGGGTGGGTGGAACATGACCCTGAGGTAATTTGGGAGACCACACTCAGTGTAATGAAGCAGTCCATGGACAAGGCTGATGTCGGTTCAGACAACATACGGGCAATAGGAATAACAAACCAGAGAGAAACCACCGTGCTCTGGGACAAGAACACCTTAAAGCCCATTGGTAACGCCATTGTGTGGCAGTGCAGGCGGAGTTCCAGCATATGCGATGACCTAAAGAGGCAAGGACTCAGCCCATTGTTCCAGGAAAAAACAGGTCTCGTCATAGATGCCTACTTCTCTGCGACAAAGATAAAATGGATGCTTGACAATATAGGGGATGCAAGGAAAAGGGCAAGGGCCGGAGAGATTGCATTCGGCACAATAGATTCCTGGCTCATAGCAAAACTCACCAAGGGCAAGGTGCATGTAACAGACTATACAAATGCATCAAGGACACTCATATTTAATATACACGAAAAGGAATGGGATACAGAGCTACTGGGTATATTCGACATACCAGTTGAGATGCTACCAAGGGTAGTGCCCTCATCAGGGGTCGCAGGCCAAACAGATCCAAGCATACTGGGCACTGCCATACCCATTGCAGGCATTGCCGGTGACCAGCAGGCCGCCCTTTTCGGCCAGGCCTGCTTTGATAAGGGCCAAGTGAAGAATACATACGGTACGGGCTGTTTCATGCTCCTTAACCTGGGAGATGCAAGTGTTAAACCCACGAACGGCCTTTTGCTGACCCTTGCATGCAACGCAGAGGGAAAACCCTGTTATGCCCTTGAGGGATCGGTATTCATAGCAGGGGCGGTTATACAATGGCTCAGGGACGGCCTGGGGTTGATAGAATCTGCAGCGCAAAGCCAGGACATTGCGATGCTTGTAGAAGACACAGGTGGGGTCTACCTTGTACCTGCCTTTGCAGGCCTAGGAGCGCCCTACTGGGACATGTATGCACGGGGGGCAATAACAGGTATAACGAGGAGTACGACAAAGGCTCACATAGTGAGGGCAGCGCTTGAAGGGATAGCATACCAGGTTAAAGACTTGACCCAGGCATTCGAAGAAACAACAGGCGAGATGCTTACAGAGCTTAGGGTCGACGGTGGCGCCTCGAGGAATGACCTGCTTATGCAGTTCCAGTCAGACATACTGGGGATACCTGTAAATAGATCAAGCTACATAGAATCAACGGGCATGGGTGCCGCCTTTCTGGCGGGCCTGTCCACTGGAATGTGGGAATCGGGAAATGAAATAAAGGCATTGAGAACAAGCGAGCGAAGGTTTGAGCCCTCGATAACACAGGGCAAGAGGGATGGGTTGTACGCGGGCTGGCTGGATGCCGTGGAAAGGGTTAAATCAGGCAGGAACATCTGATAGTGGAATTCTTCGAGTACATAGGCAGGGAGATAGTAAAGTTCCTCGAAGCAATGGGCGCCATGATGATATTCATGGTCAGGACTATGTACTGGTCTGTAAGAAGACCTGTATTCCTTAAAGAGACGGTCAAGCAGATGGATATAATAGGCGTGAAGTCGAGCCTGGTGATCGTGCTTACAGGTACGTTTACCGGCATGGTGAGCGCTTTACAGGCAAACTACGGCTTCAGGATGTTCAGTGCCGAGTCCATGGTAGGGTCTGTAACCGCGCTAGGGCTTTTAAGAGAACTGGGGCCAGTACTTGCATCCCTTATGGTAACGGCAAGGGCTGGTTCTGCAATGACTGCAGAGCTAGGTACAATGCGCGTTACAGAACAGATAGACGCGCTTACAGTCATGGGGGTAAACCCTTACCAGTACCTGATATTGCCCAGGATAGTGGCAAGTACGATAATGATGCCCCTACTCACCCTGGTATTCTGCGGTCTCGGCATGGTAGGCGCATACATAGTAGGCGTAGACCTGCTCGGCATAGACAAGGGCCTGTTCATGGCAAGGATTGCCCAGTACGTGGACTATTCAGATCTTAATTCCGGGCTTATTAAGGCAGTGTTTTTTGGCATTATACTCTCTTTCGTGGGGTGCTTTAAAGGCTTTACAACAACGGGAGGAGCTGAGGGTGTGGGAAAGGCCACCACATACTCGGTTGTTATCTCTTCAGTAAGTATTCTCATTGCGGACTACGTGCTTACGGCCATAATGTTTTAGATTGGGTGCCAGGCGTCAAAAACCAGGCGTCAGGCGCCAGGCGTCGGGCGTCAGGCGCCAGGAAAAACAGCTCTCATCTTTCAGGCTGTAGGTCGGGTTGAGGAGGGAAGCCCAACAAGCGCTGAAAAGAAAGGAAAAGAAAGACAGGATTAAAGGAGACCGTAAGCATGAGACTTCAGGCCATGGAGTGATATGGCTATTTTGCCCGGTTTCTTTAAGCCTTAAAGCCTTGGGACAAGGATATACCACCCCGAGGACTATTAAAAGACATCGGGCGCCGGGCACAGGGCACCAGGCGCCTAAAACTCCGCGCCTTATCTTCGACCTGATAGCTAAAACCAACTATTAGGACTTGATTTTCTCAATGTGAGGATTAAACTTAGTACATCGACAACTTATTGCTATGTCTAAACTAGATAAGGTGGTATGTTGAAATCCGACTTGTATAAAGGTAAATAAAGTAGTGATGGCGGGCTTGATCTCTTGCACACCCGTAAAATAATAAGGAGGGTTATATGGGTAAAGGTTACATGGGGAAAATCCTATTCGTGGACCTAGGTAAGGGCACATTCAAAGAAGAGACCATACCTGACGAGGTTTACGAGAAATACCTCTCAGGACAGGGTCTCGGGGCATACATCCTCTACAACAGAATACCAAGGGACGCTGACCCTCTGGGCCCTGATAACATACTGGGATTTGTATCCGGGCTTCTCACGGGTACAGGGAGTCTCTTTACTGGAAGGTGGATGGTGGTTGGCAAGTCTCCCATCACAGGCGGCTGGGGAGATTCCAACTGCGGTGGAACCCTGTCGCCCGCAATAAAACGATGCGGTTATGACGGCATATTCATAACGGGCATAAGCGAAAAGCCGGTCTACCTGTTCATTGACAACGGCAAGCCCGAGATCAGGGATGCAGCCCATCTATGGGGCAAAGACACGGTTGAGACAGAAGAGATACTGATAAAGGAAGTAGGGAAGAAAAATACACGCGTTGCATGCATAGGTCCTGCAGGTGAGCGTCTCTCGCTTATAGCAGGCATATCAAACGACAAAGGAAGAATCGCCGCACGGTCCGGCCTGGGTGCAGTTATGGGATCAAAAAAGCTAAAGGCCATAGTGCTCTCAGGTGCCAAGAGGATAACGCCACGGAACAGGGATGAAATGAAGAGGTTGAGTTCAAAGCTCAACAAGATCGTCCAGCTTAAGCTCCCGTTCCCGCCTGGTCCAATAACCGCATACGTGGGGACCCTTATTGGAAAGATGCCTACCCAGATGGTACAGGATGGCCTTCTCTACAAGTCATTGCTCCAGAAGTGGGGTACTGGGAGTATGAACCAGATGTCCATAGAGATGGGTGACTCGCCCATAAAGAACTGGAAGGGAAGCAACGAGGACTTTGGGCCAAAGATTTCAAAATCAACCAACCCTGACGTGTTCAAAGAGAGGGAGATGGTTAAATACCATTGCTATTCATGCCCACTTGGTTGCGGTGGCATATGCACAATGCCGGGCAAATATAACGGCTACGAAGAGACCCACAAGCCTGAATACGAGACAGTGCTTGTATTCGGGGGGCTTGTCATGAACAAGGACGCGGACAGCATCTTCTACCTGAACGAACTAATGAACAGGGCAGGCATGGACACTATATCAGCCGGTGGCAGCATAGCATTTGCAATAGAGTGCTTTGAAAACGGCATACTCACCAAGAAAGACACCGATGGCCTTGAACTCTCATGGGGAAATACTGATGCCATAGTAGCTCTTGCAAAGAAGATGATTGAGCGCGAGGGCATAGGTGATCTCCTCGCCGACGGACCAAAGATAGCAGCAGAGAAAATAGGCAAAGACTCGATAAAATATGCAATACAGGCTGGAGGACAGGCCTTGCCCATGCACGACGGCAGAAATGATCCTGGTTTTGCACTTCATTACAGCGTTGAGCCCACGCCTGGAAGGCATACCATAGGCGCGCAGCTCTATTACGAGATGTATCAGCTCTGGAAGAAGGTAAAGAGCCTGCCTAGGCCAAAGTTTATCTATCACAAGGATACCAAGTATGTGGCTGATGAGGAGAAGGCCGTCATGGCCGCTGCATGCAGCAAATATAACCAGCTGTTTAACGGGGCTGGCTTGTGCCTCTTCGGTGCCTTTATCGGGGCTTCCAGGCTACCCATATTCGAGTGGCTTAATGCAGCTACCGGGTGGGAAAAGTCACCCGAGGAATACATGGAGATAGGAGAACGTATACAGACTCTGAGGCAAGCCTTTAACATAAAACACGGGGTAGACCCCAAGGGCTTCAAGCCAAGCGAAAGAGCTCTAGGAAGGCCACCTTTAGATAGAGGTGTCAACAAAGGAAGATCTGTGGACATCGAAAAAATGATGGCCGATTACTGGCAGGCCTTTGGCTGGGACAGGGAAACAGGAAAGCCCACAGAAGATACAATGGAAAGGCTTGGCCTTAACCAATAATACAAAAACTGATAAAAATGAGCGTGGAGGAAGAACATGCCGTATACTATAACTGATGCCTGTTCAGGCTGCACCGCCTGCGTAAGAAAATGCCCTGTGGGAGCAATCACAGGGGAAAGAAAAAAGGTCCACAAGATAGACCCAGATCTATGCATAGAATGCGGGGTCTGCGGAAGAATATGCCCTGTAAGCGGAGCCATACTGGACCAGCTGGGTAAGCCATGCACGTTTGTCAAACCTGCCCTGTGGTCCAAGCCCGTTATAAACATAAATGACTGCATGTCATGCAATATATGTATAGATGCATGCCCAGTTGGATGCATTTCACTCTCCAAGGGGGCAGGGGCAGGTGACAATCATGGATACCCCTATCTTAGTGATGAAAAGGCATGTATAGGCTGCAGTTTCTGTGCCATAGAATGCCCTGTTGATGCAATAACCATGACAGCGCCCAAGGGATAGTAAAAAGGTGTAAGCCAGGCTAGAGGTCATGGAATCCATGGTGCAAAGGCCTGGGAGATTCTCATAAAAGCATGTCATGCTTCTATGAGGCTACACCCACTAAATATTGGATAACAACAAAAGGGTGCTAAAGGGTAAGTTTATATGAAGGCTATCTACTTTGAGAACAACTTAATTTAATGAAGATAGCCATTTTAAACCTTACGTCCAGGTTCAACAGGTACGCTGCCCTTGGTAGGTTCTCGCCCACAAGGTAGCCTGATGTGTCTGAGCCCGAGATACCAAACC
>QMLJ01000055.1 GCA_003643935.1 Deltaproteobacteria bacterium
CCTGTCTTGCATCCCCCCAAATAGCCTATCCTTCCCCCCTTTACTATCAAAGAGAATATCTATGTTACGTCCAAGTACCTGACCCGCCTTGTAGCCAAAAGTATCACTGGCGCCGGCATTCCACTCCAGGATCTTGCCTGTTGAGTCAGTAAAGATTACTGCATCAACAAAGTCCTTAATTATGTCGCTTAAAAAGTGCCCAGAATATTTACTTGACAATATGTCTCCTTTTAGACCTTCCTGCATACTGATCGCATATCTCCCTGATAGATATTTATCTGTATATCAACCCAAGTTAACAAGCCTTATCTATACCGCATATGCCCACCTTTGGCATAAAAGGACAAATAAGATTATACACCAGGAGGGTATATTGACAATAGCATTTAACAGCGCTTGGCCATCTTTAAGGCATCAATCATTATTGACAGTTAGCCAACAAAGTGCAATACCTAACAAAAAGTTGCTTTAGAGGTCTTGATAATGGGGCTACAGGATTTAAAAAAGACGGGCGAAGGTTCAAGGATAACCATTATAGCAATTATTGCTATACTAGGGATTATATTCATCCTGCAAAATTTTGAGCAAACGTCCTTTCAATTCCTTATCTGGACAATATTTACAGGCCCCAAATGGATTATAATAACGCTAACTTTTTCCCTAGGCTTTGCATTCGGCTACCTGTTTGCAAAAAAGAAACCCGATTGAGCCCTTCCAGATAACCCAGAAAATTACAGCCTTTCAACAACTGCCTGGGCAAATTCAGAACATCTGAGCAAAGTGGCCCCGTCCATCTGGCGTGCCAGGTCGTAGGTAACCTGTTTATCCAATATTGCCCTCTCCACTCCATGTCTTATCATGTCAGCCGATTCATTCCATCCAAGGTAATCCAGCATCATGGCCCCTGAAAGTATAAGGGATGAAGGATTTACCTTGTCCTGACCAGCATACTTCGGCGCAGTACCATGCGTTGCCTCAAAAATGGCCGTGGGTATACCCACGTTTGCACCTGGTGCCATGCCAAGGCCACCTACCTGGGCAGCAAGGGCATCTGATACAAAATCTCCTATAAGGTTAGGTACGGCCAACACGCTGTACTCAGAGGGCCTCAGGAGTATCTGCTGAAACATTGAATCAGCAATCCTGTCATTTACAAGGATCTTATCTGAAGGGGGAACATCCCCTTTAAGTTCATTCTCAAAGACTACCATCTGCCTGAACTCATCTCGGATCACCTCGTAACCCCAATCCCTGAAGGCCCCTTCAGTGAATTTCATTATGTTCCCTTTATGTACAAGGGTTACTACCTTTTTATGATTCGATATGGCATACTCCATAGCCATCCTTACCAGTCTTTTTGTTGCACCTTCAGATATGGGCTTTATACCTACGCCAGAATCCTTTTTTATCCTGGTTGACATCCTGGTGTTAAGAAAATCGATAATTTCGTTGGCCTCCTCGCTCCCCTTTGGCCACTCAATTCCTGCATAAACATCCTCTGTGTTCTCTCTGAATACGGTTATATCAACCAGTCCCGGCTCTTTTACAGGGGAAGGCGTGCCCCTATAATACCTGACAGGCCTTATGCAGGCAAAGAGGTCCAACCTTTGCCTCAAGCTTACGTTAAGGCTCCTGTACCCACCGCCTACTGGTGTGGTTAGTGGGCCCTTAATCCCTACTATGTGTTTCCTTATGGCCTCTATGGTCTCTTCGGGTAAAGGCGTTCCAAAGAGATCATTTCCCTTATCACCTGCAAAGACCTCGTGCCACTTAATTACTCGAGAACCCCCATAGGCCCTTTCCACGGACGTATCGATCACCATCCTTGCAGCCCTCCATATATCAGGGCCTACACCATCACCCTCTATAAAGGGAATTACCGGGTCATCAGGAACTATAAGCCTTCCATTCTTGAATTCTATCCTAGAACCAGGCATTAGTTATATCCTCTACTTAATTTCATGGTTAATCCTGTGCAATTCCTCCCAGAGTATCTTTTTGTACCTCTGTATGTCCTTCTGAGTCATCAGAACCCCCCTGGCTTCATACATGCTCTGTATGGCCTTCACAACATCCTCGAACCTTATATCTAGGCCAAGAACACCCACCATCTCATCATTATCGTCAAATATGGGGGCAGACACTGTGAGGATCAATGCCCCTGTTATCCGGGACGTGCAAATACCACTAACATGTACCTTCCCATCCTCTATGGTCTTTATAAACCATTCCCTGTCCGAGCAGTCCTCGTGTTCCCCCATCTGCTGCTGAAACTTTCCCCTGTATTCGGGTTGGGTAATATTCCTGGTTACCTTGATCCCATTTAAATCCGTTACGTAAGCGAACTGTATAAAGGGGTATTCCTTTATAAACTGCCGTGCCACTGGCTCCATCTTTTCTGGATTCATAGACTTGAAGGCCCCATTTTCAAGCAGCTCTGCTATCAGCTGGCCTGCGTATTCCTGTGCCTCGTACTTTATGAGGTCAAAGCCAGAGAGTACCACCTGCGGTATGAATCTAATGGTAAGCTTTTCCATCTCCTCGTCAGACATGGCAGTAACCCTTCCTTGCTCAAAGTAACTCATTACGTGCTGGTAGATCTTGGAGACACCTGGATGCCTCTTGTCTATCATGTCTTCACCTTCAAGGCCAAAGTGCGAGTTGATCCACATTGCTATACCTGCCTTGCCTGTCTTGTCTGTGATGGCCACCTTGATCGGCCTGCCCAGGATCCTGTCTGTATCAAATATGTTGTAAACCTCTTCATTCTTTATGATACCGTCTGCATGAACACCTGCCCGTGTGACATTGAAGTTCTCCCCAACGAACGGGTAGTTTGGAGGTATGCTATGGTCCAGCTCTTCCGTTACGTAGTGTGCCATCTCTGTTATCGCGCGCGTGTCTACGCCATCTTTATTACCCCTCAGGGAAAGATATTCTATGACCATTGCCTCTATAGGGGTATTACCTGTACGCTCGCCAAAGCCCAAAAGCGTGCCATTGACCGCGGAGCACCCGTAAAGCCATGCTGTTGTTGCGTTTATAAGACCCTTGTGAAAGTCGTTGTGACCGTGCCATTCCAGGAGTTCCCCTGGTACTCCTGCATCATCTATCATCGCCCTGACCAGCTTATCAACGGCCCTTGGCAAGGCTGTGCCAGGGAAAGAGACACCGAAGCCCAAGGTATCACAGAGCCGTATCTTCACGTCAATGCCGGACTCCTCCCTGAGTTTCATCAGCTCCCTGGCAAAGGGAACGCAAAAGCCATATATGTCCGCCCTCGTTATGTCCTCAAAATGGCACCTAGGTACTATGCCGAGACTCAAGGCCTCCTTTACTATACCTATGTACGAATCAAGGGCCTTTTTCCTGTCCATGCCCAGCTTCAGAAATATGTGGTAATCAGAGACCGATGTAAGTATACCTGTCTCAGACAGCCCCATGTCCTTTACAAGTTCCAAATCTTCCTTTTTCGCCCTTATCCACGATGTAACCTTTGGATACTCATATCCCTTGCTCAGGCAAACCTCGACAGCCTTCCTGTCTTTCTCCGTATACAGGAAGAATTCAGATGCCCTTATGAGCCCTGCCTTTCCACCTATGCGGTGTAAAAAATCAAACAGGGTCTCTATCTGGCTTACAGTGAACGGTACCATTGACTGCTGTCCATCTCTGAAAGTGGTATCGGTTATGAAGATTTCGTCCGCGGGCTGTATCTGCGTCAACCTCAGGTCAAAGTCTATCCTTGGCACCTCTGTGTACGGATATATTCCCCTCAAGAGATTTGGCTCGTTCACATCATTTATGCCTGTTATATAATTTGAACCAGGTGTGTAGTAAAACACCTTTTTCTTCTCATCCCACTTGCCCACGTTCACCCTCCTTTCTCCGGTACATAGGCACCACTGGGTATCTTCTCAGGCTCAGGCGCGCCTGCTTCCCTTCTCGCCTCTATGATCTCGTCTACCGTGATATCCCTTGGTATCTTTAGGTCCTGGCCTACATAGATTACCATTGGGTCTTTTATCTGGTCCCTGTTGGCCTTGTATATCAAGGGCCACATGTAAGAATCGTTGTATATCTCGTGTCTTGCAGCTATGCCTGGAAGGGTATCTCCCGGCTTTACAACGTATATCTTAGGATACATCTCAAGGGCACCTGCATGTTCTTTCTTAAGGGTATGCATGCCAGCATTCACTTCCTCGCTAAGGATCTTTAATCTCCGCTGCTTTGCCTGTGCCGTCATGGCCCTAACTTTGCGTACCTGCATGGAGAACGCTTGTTTCAGCTTCCCTAGCTTTACGTAGTCTAGCGACGCATAGCTGTTTTGCATTTCCTGGTACAATATGAATAACTTAAAGGCCTCGTCAGGAACATACTTAAAGGCCGATATGGAGGCTATCTGCTCCATTTCCCGTGTTGCACCATCCATTATGGAACTGCCTTCCCTATCGGCAGCCCTTAGATGTCTAAGTGCCAGACTGAAGGCCTCAATCGCCTCCTGATCCATGCCCTTGCGATAGGCCTCCATGCCTTTCTCAAATGCCTCAAATGCTTTCTTAAGCTCTAAGGTATCCTGTCCTTTAAGCACATCGGCTTGCTTTGCATCGGCATCTACCTGGCCTTTTTGGGGAGCCCTGGTTGTTGCACAACCTGCAACTAGTACAAGCAAAATTAACAGAGAAAAAAATCTCTTCATCCTTCCTTCTTTATCACTTTTATACCCAGTTCGGCAATCTGTTTATCTTCAACCTCTGCAGGTGCACCTGTCAACGGGCAGACCGCTTTCTGAGTCTTGGGAAAGGCTATCACATCCCTTAGAGAAGATGCCCCTGCAAGGAGCATCACTAGCCTGTCAAGGCCGAAGGCAATCCCACCATGGGGTGGGGCTCCGTAATCCAGTGCCTCCAAGAGAAATCCAAATTTACGCATCCCTTCTTCTTCGCTGATTCCAAGGACACTGAACATCTTCTGCTGTAGATCCCTGGAATGTATCCTGATGCTTCCACCTCCAACCTCAAAACCGTTTATTACCAAGTCGTAAGACCTGGCCCTTACAGCAAGGGGTTCTGTCTCTAGCATGGGGATATCTTCTTCCACAGGAGAGGTAAATGGATGATGCCTTGCCAAAAGTCTCTTTTCCTCCTCGCTCCATTCCAGTAGCGGAAACCGTACAATCCACAGGGGGTTGTACGTACCTTTAGTTGCAAGGGAAAGTCTCTCTGCAATGTGAACACGGAGGTTTCCCAGGCTTGCATTTACAACGTCATGGTTCCCCGCCACAAAGATCAAGAGATCCCCTTCATCAAAATCCAGGCTGTTTTCGATAGACCAACGCTCTTTCTCTTTCAAAAATCTTGCAATAGGAGATTGCCATCCGTCCTTGGTAAGACGAGCCCATACAATACCCTTTGCACCATAGTTCTTTACAAAGTCACCAAGAAGGTCAATGTCCTTCCTGCTCAGGCCATGGGGGGCCTTTACATTTATCGCCTTGACCACACCTCCCTTATTCACAGTAGAAGAAAAAATCTTGAACTCGCTGTCCTTCACACTATCAGAGACATCATGGAGAAGCATACCAAACCTGGTGTCAGGCTTATCTATACCGTACAAATCAATGGCATCTTTGTATTCCAACCTCTTAAAAGGTCTGCTGAGTTCCAATCCGATTGTCTCCTTGAATATAGAACTGATTAAACCCTCTGAAAGATCCAGAATATCATCCATGTCAAGGAAAGATGTCTCCATGTCTATCTGCGTAAACTCCGGCTGCCTGTCTGCCCTCAAGTCCTCATCCCTGAAACACCTCACTATCTGGTAGTACCTATCAAACCCTGCTACCATAAGGAGTTGCTTAAACAGTTGTGGAGACTGGGGTAAGGCGTAGAAATGGCCTGGAGAGACCCTGCTAGGGACAAGATAATCCCTTGCCCCTTCAGGTGTACTACGTGTAAGAACAGGAGTCTCCACCTCTATGAAGCCGTTTTCATCGAGGAATCTCCTTGCAGCCATTGCTGCCTTGTGGCGAAGGATTATGTTGGCTTGTACCTCGGGTCTCCTGAGGTCCAGATACCGATATCTTAACCGCATAGCATCGCTGACTTCCACTCCATCTTCCACTACAAAGGGTGGGGTGCACGACTTGCTAAGGATATCTATCCTTTGCGCATACACCTCGATGTCCCCTGTCTTCATCCTGGGATTGCGCATCTTCTCGGGTCTCAACTCAACATTGCCCTTAATTGCCACGCAGTACTCGGGTTTTATTGTTCTTGCAGTTGCATGGACCTCAGGATAGGTATCGCTTGAGCAAACGACCTGGCAAATGCCGGTTCTATCCCTTAGACTCAAGAACACCAAGTTGCCAAGGTCACGTTTCCTCTGTACCCAGCCCATGAGAGTTATTGGGTTGCCCAGGTCTTCTTTGCCTACATCACCGCAGTATTTAGATCTCCTAAGCCTGTCCATTCCCTTTGTAAAGTCCTCCCTCTTCCATAGCCTTTCTTAATCTTGACAAGGCTTCATCTCTAGGAATCCTTATCTGGGATGATATATCCAAGTCTTTTACAGTCACCTCTCTCCTGTTCAACTCTTCCTCCCCCAAAATCAGGCAGAACCTGTATCCTGACCTAGCAGCCCTTCTCATCTGAGCCTTGAGACTCTTATCAAATACGGCCTGGGCCCCTATACCTGCCCTGCGTAGCTCGGCCAGTATACGTATTGCCTCTTCCTTCACTCTAGGGTTTCCTTGTGCCGCCACAAAGCAACCCTGCTGCTTTTGTATCCCAGCATCAACAAGCATCATCACACGCTCAAGACCAAAGGCAAACCCTGTGCCCGGTGCATCCGGCCCGCCCAAAAGTTTTAGCAGACCATCATACCTACCTCCCCCTGCAACAGCATCCTGTGATCCAAGTCCACCTGCTTTTATCTCAAATGTAGTCCTTGTA
>QMLJ01000056.1 GCA_003643935.1 Deltaproteobacteria bacterium
GTGATACCGGTTGACAGCAAGAGATTTCCAAGGCCTGCCACAAGACCAAAAAATAGTGTTCTTTCAAAGGATAAATTTACTCGTTTAACGGGGAGAAAGCTACCCTCATGGGGGGATTCCCTCAGGCAGTACATAGAGGATTTTTTACTTAGGGACGTTTAACAAGAAAAGGCGAGAATCGTATGTCGAGATACATGATTACAGGTGGCGCGGGTTTTATTGGCTCGCATCTTTCTCACAGGCTTGTTGAATCCGGGGAAGAAGTTGTTGTCTATGATAACCTGTTTTCAGGGTCTATGTCTAACCTGGAAGACATCCTTGATGACATCACGTTTCAGGAAGGAGACATAAGGGATTCAGATAGCCTTTCTGATAGCATGAAAGGATGCGATTACGTGGTTCATCTTGCTGCAGTCGCATCTGTTCCCCTTTCCTTGGAAAGGCCGATGTTTACCCATGAGGTGAATATAACGGGTACCCTCAATGTCCTGCTCGCTGCCAAGGATACAGGGGTAAAACGCGTGGTTTTTGCATCAAGCTCTGCGGTTTATGGGAACCAGTCTCCTCAAAGCCCAAAGACAGAAACAACGCCCACCAAGCCCCTTTCTCCCTACGGATCCCAGAAACTGGCAGGGGAGTGTTACATGAGAAACTTTTATGATAGCTACTCCCTGGAGACAGTAAGCCTCAGGTTTTTTAATATATTCGGCCCGAGACAGGACCCGAATTCCGAGTATTCAGCTGTGATTTCAAGGTTTATAAAACGCCTTGTCTCTGGGTTAAAGCCCATAATATACGGCGATGGAAAGCAGTCCAGGGACTTTACCTACGTGGATGATGTTATAGATGCCATTATACTTGCCTTGAGTGTAGAGTCTGTAAAGGGAGATGTCTTTAACATTGGCCGGGGCAAGGCAATATCTCTCCTTGATCTCATAGGTGCGCTCGAGACAATAACGGAGAAAAATATCGAGGTGGAGTTTGATCCACCAAGAAAAGGAGATATAAGGCATTCCTGGTCAGATATAACCCTTGCCCGGCAACGCCTTGGATACACCCCAGGGGTGGAACTTACCGACGGGCTCTTAAGGACCTTTTCATATTTCACCCAGGTAGAAAAAAGGTGATGAAAAGGATAAGAAATTTTGCCATAATTGCCCACATAGACCATGGCAAGTCTACTTTGGCGGACAGGTTTATGGAACGCACCGGACTTCTTAAAGAAGGGGCTAAGCAGTATCTTGATAGGATGGACCTGGAGAGGGAAAAGGGAATAACTATAAAGGCACAGACAGTAAGGATGCCTTACAAGGCTTTGGATGGAAAGGAATACGTACTCAATCTCATTGATACACCAGGACATGTGGATTTCTCGTACGAGGTATCAAGGTCACTTGCAGCGTGTGAGGGCGCGGTGCTCCTGGTAGATGCAGCCCAGGGCGTAGAGGCGCAGACCGTGGCAAACGCATATCTTGCCATTGAGCAGGACCTGGAGATTATACCTGTAATAAACAAGGTGGATCTTCAAGCGGCCAGGCCCGATGTGGTAAGGACAGAGATAGAGGAGATGACAGGTCTTGATACTGCGGATGCGATATTTGTATCTGCAAAGAACGGGACTGGCATTGAAGATGTTTTAGAGTCCATTGTAAGGAAATGCCCTCCACCATCCGGTGATATAAGCGGTCCATTCTCAGCCCTTATATTCGATTCGTGGTATGATCCTTATCAGGGGGTTTTTGTCCTTTTCAGGATTATGCAGGGTATGGTGCGCCAGGGTATGCGTATACGTTTTATGGCAACCGGGGCAGAGCACGAGGTACTTAACCTAGGAGTTTTCTCACCGGATGCTATATATGTGGATGAGCTTGGGGCAGGGGATGTGGGTTTTTTGAGCGCATCAATAAGGAACATAAAGGACGTGCTTGTAGGTGATACCATAACCGATGCCAGGATGCCCGTAAGCAAACCCATACCCGGTTTCAAGAGGATAAAGCCCATGGTTTTTGCCGGGCTATACCCGGCGGATAACGTGCAGTACGAGGAACTGAGGGATGCATTAGGTAAACTGGCATTGAACGACGCATCGCTTTTCTATGAACCAGAAAGCAGTGCTGCACTTGGTTTTGGATTCCGCTGCGGTTTCCTTGGTCTGTTACACATGGAAATAGTTCAGGAGCGACTTGAGAGGGAATTTGACCTTAATCTCATAGTAACCGCCCCTACCGTGGTATACAGGATAGTCAGGACAGATGGAAAGGTGGAAGAGATACAGAACCCTTCCGAGATGCCTGAGCCACAGTTCATAGACCACATAGAGGAGCCTTATATAAGGACATCCATACACACCCCCTCTGAGTACGTTGGTCCCATCCTCTCTCTATGCACAGAGAGACGGGGTGTACAGCGCGAGATACAGTATTTTGCAGGGGAGAGGGTGATAATGGTGTTGGATATGCCATTGAACGAGGTTGTTCTTGATTTTTTTAGCAGGCTCAAGGCGGTAAGTAGGGGATATGCATCCATGGATTACGAGCCCATAGGCTACAGAGAGTCAAAACTCGTAAGGTTGAGCATACTCGTAAACAGGGAGCCTGTTGATGCCCTCTCTTCCATAGTTCACAGGGACATGGCATATAAGAGGGGCAAGGATCTGGTATCCAGGATAAAGAAGGCTATACCAAGGCAGTTGTTCGAGGTTGATGTACAGGCGGCCATAGGCAGCAGGGTCATAGCAAGGGAGACCGTAAAGCCCTTGAGGAAAAATGTAACGGCAAAATGCTATGGCGGCGATATAACGAGGAAAAGAAAGCTTTTGGAAAAACAGAAAGAAGGTAAAAAGAGGATGAAGCGTCTAGGCAGAGTAGAGTTACCTCAGGAGGCATTTCTTGCGATACTGAAGGTGGAGGGTTGAGAAATTGGGTAAGCATGAAGAAAAGAAAAAAGGTGCGGCAAGGGAATGGCTGGATGCGCTTATTTTTGCCATCATACTGGCATCCATAATAAGGGCATTTCTTATTCAAGCATACAGGATACCTTCTTCTTCCATGGAGGATACAATACTTAAGGGAGATCACATCCTTGCAACAAAGTATAATTACGGCCTTACCATACCGTTCACAACGCATAAGCTTTGGGGGAAAGACTGGCTACCCAACAGGGGTGATATCATAATCTTTACCTTTCCTCTTGATCATGCCATGGATTTTGTTAAACGCGTGGTAGGGTTGCCCGGGGATACTATACAGGTAAAGGACAAGGTCCTGTACGTAAACGGGGAAAAATATGTGACTGGCCACGAGAAGTATACAGACCCATACATTATCACCGAGGGCAAGGGGAAGGTAAGGGATAACTATGGCCCTGTAAAGATAAAGAAAGGGTTTGTCTTTGTAATGGGTGATAACAGGGACCAGAGCTATGACAGTCGTTTCTGGGGACAATTGCCTGTGGAGAATATCAAGGGGAAGGCTCTACTCATCTACTTTTCTTGGGATAGTGTGCATCACCGCATCAGGTTTTCCAGGATAGGCCATATATTGCATTAGGGGGCTCTCATGCCAGACGTGTTTATGGAATCAGGCGAAATACAGAGGATAATAGTAGGTCTTGTAGATGCCCTAGAAAGACACTTTAGCTCTTGGAATGACGTCTGTTTTATAGGCATACGCCAAGGTGGTGTACATGTGGCACGGCATATAGTAAAAGCATTGAAAGCAAGGGGGATAGAAGTACCTCTTGGCGTGCTTGACATATCCCTATACAGGGATGACCTCTCCCGGAGGCTTTTTTATCCCGAGGTCAAGGGGACTGATATACCGTTTGATGTAAACGAGAGGCGCATAATACTCGTAGATGACGTCCTATGGACAGGCAGGTCTGCCAGGGCTGCGATAGACCACATAGTAGATCTGGGTAGGCCGAAAAGGATATACCTTTTAGTCCTTTTTGATAGAGGTGGAAGGGAGATTCCCATACAACCGGATTTCGTGGGGAAAAAGGTGGATATAGCACCTAACAGGCTCATCAAGTTGAATGTCCCCGAGGACAGCAATGGCATTGGTAATGTAGTGGTCATGGAGTTAGCTGGATGATCTGGAAGCACAAGGACCTGATCAGTATACAGAACCTGGAAGCACAAGAGATCGAGAATATACTGGAGATGGCCACCTCGTTCAAGGAGATATCAACAAGGGATATAAAAAAGGTCCCCACTCTTAGAGGTAAGACAGTTGTTCTCTTGTTCTACGAGCCTAGTACCAGGACAAAGCTTTCCTTTGAGATAGCTGCAAAGAGACTTAGTGCAGACACGGTGTCGCTGGCTGTATCAGGCTCTTCCTTTGAAAAGGGCGAGACCATCATGGATGCCGCGAGAAACGTGATGGCAATGGCTCCGGACTGCATCATTATAAGATACCCGTACGCAGGCACTCCCGAGAGATTAGCCAAGGCCCTTCCTTGTTCGGTTATAAATGCTGGGGACGGTTTTCATGAACACCCTACGCAGGCTCTTCTAGATATGTATTCTATAAGGGAGAGGTTCGGTCATCTAGATGGCCTTAACGTTGCCATTGTAGGAGATATAATGCATTCAAGGGTGGCGAGGTCAAACGTATATGGCATGAAAAAACTTGGCGCAAATGTTGTGCTGGTTGCACCAAGGACACTATTACCAGTGGGTGTTGAGACATGGGGCGTTGAGGTCTCTACTGACTTTGATTCAATAATCCCTGAGATGGACATCATCATGATGCTTAGGGTGCAAAGAGAGAGGATGAAACAATGCTTTTTCTCAGATGAGAGGGAGTACACGGTCTTTTACGGTCTTGACATTCCTAGGATAAAGAAGATGAAGCCAAGTGCCATAATAATGCATCCTGGTCCGTTCAACAGGGGGGTTGAGATTACAGGTGATATAGCCTACTCGCCCAGGTCTGTTATTTTCAGGCAGGTGGAGAATGGCGTTGCTGTTCGTATGACCTTACTTTATCTCCATCTTGGAGGGGCCCATGTGGATTAAGGGTGCAAGGATTGTTGATCCAGGGCAGAGACTGGATTTCATGGGGGATATTCATATAGAATCCGGCAGGATCAAGGCGGTGGAGAAGACATCTAACTCAGGTATATTGCACGGCGAAGTAATAGAAGCAAGGGGCCTGTGGGTATTCCCCGGCATCATTGACATGCACGCACACTTAAGGGAACCGGGCTATGAGTACAAGGAGGATATATACACGGGGAGTCTGGCGGCAGCGGCAGGGGGCATTACCACGGTTGTGTGCATGGCAAACACAGATCCGGTAAACGATAACCCGTCGGTTACAAAGTATATCTTGGAGAAGGCAGAGGATGCAGGGTTAGTAAGGGTCTTACCCGTAGGTGCTGTGACAAGGGGCCAGGCAGGCAGGGATCTTTCCGAGATGGGCCTGATGAAAAGGGCAGGTATAGTTGCGGTCTCTGATGATGGTATGCCTGTGGAGGATGCCTCTATCATGAGGAGGGCGCTGGAGTATGCTGCTACCTTTAACCTTTTGCTTATATCACACTGTGAGGACAAGAAGCTGAGCGAGACGGGGGTAATGAACGAGGGGGCGCTGTCTTCCGAGCTGGGTCTCCCCGGCATACCAACGGCCGCGGAGGAAGTTATGGTCGCAAGGGATACGATAATCTCGTTTTATACGGCCTGCCCGGTGCACATAACACATGTCTCAACGCAAGGTAGCCTTGATATAATAAGGGATGCAAAGGCGAAAGGCATAAAGGTTAGCTGTGACGTGACACCTCATCACCTCCTCCTGGATGAAACAAGGTTATCTGACTATGATACAAACGCAAAGATGTATCCTCCTTTAAGGAGCAATAAGGACAGGAAGGCCTTGATACAAGGCTTGGAATCCGGTGTGATTGATGCAATCGCAAGCGATCATGCCCCGCATGCAAAGGACGAGAAAGACCTTGATTTTGATGTTGCCCCTTT
The DNA here is from genome assembly GCA_003643935.1 of Deltaproteobacteria bacterium. Classification (GTDB taxonomy): domain Bacteria; phylum Desulfobacterota; class Desulfomonilia; order UBA1062; family UBA1062; genus B14-G9. Next base: position 5,978 of record QMLJ01000056.1, read on the forward strand.
TGGAGCCATTGGCCTCCAGACCCTTCTACCATCAGTTCTGCGACTACATTTTGATTACGGGCTTGACCTGATGCATTTGCTCTCCATGGTAACGATTAATCCAGCCCGTCTTCTAGGCATAGAGGGAGGAACCCTTAGGCCCGGATCCAGAGCTGACATAACTATAGTAGATCCTCTTGCAAACTGGACCCTTACTGAAGACGTAATCAGGTCCAAGTCAAAGAACAGCCCGTTTCTAGGGGAGACCTTCAAGGGCGAAGTTGTGTACACGATCTCTTGCGGGCGCATTGTTTACCGGAAGCAGGGTTTCTAGATATCCTTTCCTGCACCAAGGGCATTCACAACGGTGTTGATGTAGTTAAAGTATCCCACTATGGCTACTGCTTCTACCAGCTGCGAATCTGTATAGCCTTCATCCCTTAATTGGTCTAGGTCCTTCTTCATTACCTTGTAACTGTTCTTGGCGCTCTTTATACAGAACTTTAAGAGATCCTTCTTATGCCTTGGCAGGTCCATTGCATCTATGCCCTGCTTTATCTTGTCCACCTTTTCCGCATCAATGCCTAGCATGCTGGCTATCCTCTCGTGCTCGCCCGCGCACATTGTACACCCGTTCTCCAGGGATACTGCAATGGCAATCAATTCCTTTGTCTCGTAGTCCAGTTCTGTTTGAGGGACAAGGAGGGTGTTTACCATCTTATTTGTCATGCTCAGTATATCCGGTCTTGTTGCGAGTATCCTCACTGTCTCACCTATCTCGCCTGTGAGAGACTTTGTTGCCTCAAACTGCTTCTTTGTTGCCTCGTCGACCTTGTCTATGTCTGGTAGGTAAATGTACGCCATCTTCACTCCTTCTTTATCTAACCTTTATCCAAAACAAAAATCTTATTTACAATGTTTTATGCCTTGGCTCTACAGAAAAATTTTTAGAGGGCCATTTTAATTAGAAAGCGAAAAATTTTGTCATA
>QMLJ01000057.1 GCA_003643935.1 Deltaproteobacteria bacterium
CCTTTTAAATCCATAGATACAAAGGCACATCCCTGGACGATGATCCCAATTAGGATCAGCACTATAAACTTTAACTTTCTCATTTTTACTCCTCTTGTATGCTCCCACCTATGGTTATCTCTGGTATTAAAAGGGTAGGCTGGGCGTCTGATACAGGAACACCCTGGCCATCCTTGCCGCATGTCCCAATGCCAAAACCTATGTCGCCTCCCACGTCGGTTATTGAGCTGAGTATCTTGGGGCCATTGCCTATCAGGGTGGCGCCCCTTATGGGTTCTGTTACTTGACCTCTTTCTATGAGATAGCCCTCTGATATCTCGAACACAAAGTCGCCATTAACCGTGTTCACCTGTCCACCGCCCATCTTTTTAACAAATATACCCTTGTCCACCTTTTTTACTATATCATCCGGGTTCATGTTGCCAGGTTCTATCAGGGTGTTGGTCATCCTGGGTATTGGTCTGTGCCTGTAAGATTGTCTCCTGCCGTTCCCTGTTAGGGGCAACCCGTACTTTGATGATGTTATAAGGTCAGACATATAAGCCTTTAGTATACCATTTTCGACTAAGACCGTTCTCTGGGATGGAGTGCCCTCGTCATCATATCCGAAACTTCCCCTTGCACCCTTTATAGTTGCATCATCCACCACGGTTATATGCTCGGACGCCACTTTCTCTCCTATGCGGTTCGAATACACTGAAAGTCCTTCCCCGGCTAGGTCTGCCTCCAGGCCATGCCCAATTGCTTCATGTACCATAGTACCGCCTGCCTCGCTCGATAGCACTACGGGCATGATGCCTGCCGGAGCCTTTCTTGCAGATAAAGATACAAGCGCCCTACCAATGGCGCTGGCTGCTATTTCTTCAGGATCTATTTCTTCGAGCAGTTCAAAGCCCCTGGACCCGCCAACAGGTTCGTAGCCAGTTTCAATAATTCCCTCCCTGGCAACAACTCCTTGGACGTAGAACAGTATGGAATCCCTGGTGTCTTGGGCAATAAATCCCATGGAATTTGCAACTGTCACATGCCTTTGCATGTCAGCATACATTATCCTTACCTGTACAACACTGGCATCCATGCCCCAGGATTTCTCCTCCGCGCGTTTGATCTTTTCTATCTTCTCGAGGGAAACCAAGTCACAAGGCTTCTTGATAACCTTTGAAAAGACTCTTGAAGGCCTTGCCCTTAGCGCTATATCGCCTCTTAAGCCTTGTCCCTTTATGGCCGATGCGACCGTGTCTGCAAGGTCACGTATTGAAGAAGGGTCGTTTGTGTATGCATAGGCCTGCCTATCTCCTAAGACCACCCTCAACCCTATACCTGACTCCCTTGTTTCCATGTACCTCTCTATACGCTTACCTTCAGATATTATCGTTGTCCCGGTAGTAGTCTCCAGGTATAGCTCGGAGAAATCGCCGCCGTTTTTAAGGGCCTGTTTTAGAAGCAGTTCCATCTTTACATCCTGTTCTCTTATCACCTTTTACGAACCTCCCGTTCCATCTCTCGTAAGACATCCCTTTCCTTTATTGCCTGCTTTTTGTCATAGCTCTTTCTTCCCTTTGCAAGGCCGAGTTCTAGCTTTATCAATGACCCCTTGAGGTATACACTCAAAGGAATCAAGGTCAATCCCTTTTCCTTGACCTTGCTGGACAGTCTTTCTATCTCCCTCTTGTGCATAAGGAGTTTTCTGGACCTTGTCGGATCCATGTTATGTATACTTGCCTTGTCATAGGGGGAGATATGCATATTGTTTACATATACCTCGCCCCCTCTTATTACAGCATAGCTGTCCCTAAGATTGCCACCACCGTTCCTGAGAGATTTTACCTCTGGCCCTGTAAGTACTATGCCTGCCTCAATTGTCTCTGATATGGCATAATCATGCCTTGCCTTCCTGTTCTGGCAGAGGATCCTGACCTTGCTCTCCCCTTTCATGGATTATTTCTCTATTATCTTGGGGCCCTTGAAAGATTTCCCGATCCATCTTACCAGGGCGAGGCTCGCAAGGAATGCGATAAGTGCAGCTGTTGCCTGTATGCCAACACCTAGTCCGTATTGATGGGCTATGCCCATGGCAAGGAATAATGCCACTACAGGTATTATGTATGTTACTATGCTTGCCCAAACAAGGGATGTAGGTTGTATTGCGATTGTTACCTTGTCTCCTACATTGAGTGGGAATGAAGGCCTGGGCAGATTGAATTTCATGACAGGGCTGGTAAACATGTGGCAAATCCCCTCTGCCTGACACCCATGACATGCCCCTTTTCTATCAACCTCTATTGACACTGTTGTACCGTTTATATCTGTGACAACACCTTCTGTGGTGTTAAACATCTCTGTCTGTCTCCACTATGTCGCATAATTCTGGTGAGTTCTTCACCTCGTTGTTCATAAACTCGCGTACATCATTCGCTGTTCTCATATCTAGAATGTGACTTGTAATCTCCATGCACCTCTTGAGGTTTATCCTCCTTGCTATATCTTTTATGTGTGGTATGGCAAGCGCATTTGTTGACAGGCTGTCTATGCCAAGGCCAAGCAATATGGGGGTGTATATGGATCTGCCGGCCATCTCACCGCACATGCCCACGGTTATGCCCTCTTTGTGCCCTGCATCGATGGTATACTTTATAAGGCGCAGTACTGCAGGATGTAAGGGTTCATAGAGATAGTCTACGTACTCATTTCTCCTGTCTATGGCAATTGCATACTGTATCAGATCGTTTGTTCCTATGCTGAAGAAATCTACCTCCTTGGCAAGGATGTCTGAAATTATGGCTGCTGAGGGTATTTCTATCATTATGCCAACCTTTATCTGTTCATCAAAGGCTATATCCTGTTGCCTGAGTTCTTCTTTCACTTCCTCCAATATATCTTTTGCCCTACTCAACTCCTCAAATCCTGATATCATCGGGAACATGATGGATGCCTTGCCGTAGTTGCTGGCCTTAAGTATGCCTCGGAGCTGTGTCTTGAATATGTTTACCTCTTTTAGGCAAAACCTTATCGCCCTCAGGCCTATTGCCGGGTTCATCTCCTTCTGTAGGTTGCCCATTACGGAATAAAACTTGTCACCGCCGAGATCCAAGGTCCTTATAATCGTATTGTAGGGTGTGACAGCCTCCACCACGGTCTTATAGGCCTCAAAATGGTCGTCCTCGGTAGGTATGTCATCCCTGTTTAGGTAGATGAACTCTGTCCTGTAAAGGCCTATTCCCTCTGCTCCATGCTCCAGAACGGAGTGTACTTCCTCCTTGAATTCCAGGTTTCCTTCCACGCTTACATGATACCCGTCCAGTGTAACAGCGGGTTCATTTGCCCTTTCCTTAATCTTCAGCTCGTAGGTAATATAGGACTCTGCCCTGTGCCTGTAGTCCTCTACTTGGCTCTCGGAAGGGTTTACTATTACCGTACCGGTAATACCGTCCAATATCAGTAGTGTACCAGGGCTTATTGATAATGATACGGTCTCCAGGCCCACTACTGCCGGTATTTCAAGGGACCTTGCTATGATGGCGGTATGGGATGTAAGACCGCCTATGTCGGTTGCAAAACCCAGCACCCGTTCCTTGTTCAGCATGGCGGTGTCTGCAGGGGAGAGGTCATGGGCAACTATGATAGAGTTTTCAGGTATGTGAAAATGGCCAATCTCCTTCCCCGTAAGGTTTCTTAATATCCTGTCGCCAACAAAGGTAGTATCTGCTGCCCTACTTTTTATATATTCATCGCCTATGCGATCGAAATTTTCCTCTATCTCCATGAGTGCTATCTTAAGCGCCCACTCTGCGTTGATTAACTGCTTTCTGATGAGGTACTTTACCCTGTTGGTGAAAGCGGGATCCTTAAGCATCATAAGATGTGTCTCAAGTATGAATGAGTGTTCCTTTATTACGTCTTGATCTTCCAGCTTTTGCTTTGCCTTTTCAATTTGGTTATAAGAAGCCTCCACCGCTGCATCGAATCTTTTTATTTCTTCTTCCACCAATCTCTCAGGTATGCGTATTCTCGGAAACTTATCTATCTTTCTCCTTTCAAGCAGGACTGCCTTGCCTATAGCTATCCCGGCAGAAGCTGGTATGCCGTTGAGTACCTGGAAATTGCTTTTCATTTTTCTTCTCCAAACCTGTTCTCAACAAGTGTACAGAGAAATTCAAGTGCACTGGCCTCGTCCGAGCCATGGGCCTTGATAATAATCTCTGTTCCCTTTGGTGCCGCCAGGGTAAGCAATTCCATGATGCTCTTTCCGTTTACCTCCACCCCGTTTTTTACGACTCTGACATCTGCATTAAATCTATCGGCCTGCTTTGCAAAAGTGGCTGCTGCACGTGCATGAAGGCCAAGCTCGTTCTGTATGGTGACCTTGCCCTGTTTCATACCATCACCGATAAAAGTAAGACTGTTATAGACATAGCGTAAAACAGCCAGAATGAATTGACTCTGATCAAGTGGAGGATTAGGAAAACAGGAAAGCATAACCATATCCATGCTGCATTTATTGTTCCCTTTGAGTATACCGGCAGTATAACGATTGATAACCCTACAAGGAATGGTATGATGTAGCTGATCTTTGAGCCTATATCTGCTGTCAGTCTCTTGCCCAGCTTCAGTACACCCTGTATACCATCCCTCAATGAAAGCTTGAAGCCACCTATCATGGTCCATATATGGATTACGTTGAATACTATGAAGGCGAGTGCTATGCCCCAGGCGTGGCCAAGCATGATAAAGAGTATTGATACGAGTGATGTAATGGGCTTGAGATCCTGCCAGAAGAATGTATCCCCTATGGCTGCGAGTGTGCTCTCCATGGTATGTTGAAGGTCTTCTATCCTGGTTGTATCCCCGGCTGCCTCCTTGTTGAGACATGCGCCCATTATTGTAGGGGCCATGTAAGGCTGTGTGTTGAAGAAAGTGAAGTATCTCCTTAATGACTTGTTGAGGGATGTAGAGTCCTTGCCGTGAATGGCCTTGAGACCTGGCAACATGGCATACGTGAAACCTATATTCTGCATGCCTTTAAAGTTCCATGCTCCCTGTATAAAGAAGGAGCGCATAAGTATTTTGGCCTGAACCACCCTGCTAATTTGCACAATAAACCTTGAGTATCACATCTCTTATTCTAGGTCAATCTTGGGTATAGTACTAATTATATATTTACATGCATAGCAAGGTTTATCCCTTGAGGATAGGGCCTCATGCGTAATGCGTTGAATTTCATGGTGCACTTTCTACCTACTGGATTTGACGCCGACCCTGTCGCAGTATGGGCGCAACCTACATTTTGAACAGAAGGGGCTTATAGGTGTACATAGGTTTTGGCCGTAGGCAACCAACAGGTCGTTTATCCTTTTCCAGTATTTCTTTGGTAGGACCTTGCGGAGCTTCATTTCAGTCTCAAAGGCATTTTTGGTGGATACATAACCCCACCTGTTGGTTATTCTCATGACATGAGTGTCAACACATATACCCATGGTATTGAATCCCAATGTTAATACCAAGTTTGCCGTTTTTCTGCCCACACCTGGAAGCTCAAGCAGGTCTTCCATGTTCTCTGGTACTCTTCCATTGTACCTCTCCAGTATTATACTGCATACTCTCTTGATATTACGGGCCTTTGTCTTGTAGAAACCCACTGGGTATATGGCATCTTCTATGGTGTGTATGTCGAGGCAGGACATTTCCTCTGGTCCAGGGGCAATTGAAAACAGCCTTGTTGTTGCTTCCTCGGTAACCTTATCCTTTGTACGGAGACTCAGCATGGTGGATATTAACACCTTGAAAGAATCTTTTTCTGCTGCAACCCTTCCCACTATGGGAACTCTGAACGCGGATACTTCTTCTTCCAGGATGGAGAAGACCTTGTCAATGTCGCCATTATCCATGGCAATGGATGTTTAACAGAAATATCTAGCCATGGCAAAATGTTTTGAAGGGAATTATCTCTGGAATGGAAAGCCTATCCCTTTATTGCTGTCACTCTGAGGCATGTTACTTAAAATACTATCCAGTTCACCCATCCTCTGGGTTATTATAGTCCTCGTGCCGAGCAGGTCCTTTAGCCCTCCATTAATCTCCTGGGTCTGGGCTTGCGTGCTATTAAGTATGGCTGAATATAGCCTTCTTTTGAGCAGGGCCGTCTGTTTGGCAACAACATTCCTTATGGAAGAAGCAAGCACGCTATCAAGGTTCGAGGTGATGCTTGCCTTGTAATCATCCAGCGTACCTTTGAGAGTTATTTTAATCCAGAAGCCCTGTATGCCGGAGAGCGCTGAGCTTATTGTACTCTCAAGCAATGAGGTATGTCTTACGCCTGTGGTCTCAATACGAGCAGAGCGCAGTTTTGAAATGACATCGGCTTCCAGGCCCTTCCCATTTTTCAGGGATAGGTTCCCATTTAAGTCGATGAGGCCACTCTTTACCACTATGGGAAGATTCTTATTGTGCGAGATGGACATCTCCCTTACACGGTAGCCCTTGATACTGAACTTTATGCTGTCTTCACTGTTTGTGGGAGATACATGGTTCAACTCGCCGTTTATGTTCACGTAGTCGATTCCCTTGAGCTGACCACCCTTGAAGCTGAATACAAGTGGACGGCCTAGTATGTCTCGGTCTGGGGTAATGTCCTGGATTTTACCCTTGATTGATCCGGCCTTAGTGCTGATAGATAAGGCAGCCTTTTTTATGAGAAAATCGGGTAAAGGATTCTTTTCCCTGAAATGTACGTCAATACCTCTCATCCTTATAGGCTTTACCAGCTCTGTCCCATTTGCATATTTCTTCGAACGTACGAGTAAAGGACTGATCCTCTTGTACCATTTTATACTCCTAGCTGCCCATGTGCTTACCTCAGGACCAAGTATGGCCTGCGTTATGTGCGTCAGCCCCTTAGGTGAAAGGCTGTATTTTTTGCTCAGTCTCAATGCATCCCTGGAGA
>QMLJ01000058.1 GCA_003643935.1 Deltaproteobacteria bacterium
GAAAGCTAAGCTGATCCCACTCATAGATCGTGATATCTTGCATAAGAGTACAATGACTGCCCGGTCCTTTTCTGATAAGGCCGTAAGTGTTATATATAATACTTCGCTGGATACAGAGGAAGCGAGGCAGATACCAGAGATAATAATGTCTCAGGTAGATGGAAGGTTTTGAGACCGAATATTCCTTAATACTACTTGTTGGTCCGTGCTTGCTTGGAGTATGCGAGGTCTGTCCAGCACACCAAAATCTTTGACCTGCCTTTAGGTAAGCTTATTTTTTCAACCTTTACAAAATACCTTTCAAGTATGTCCTTTTCATACTTCAAGATATCGATAGCCCTTCTTAGGCCCATAGATAGAAGGCGTATATACAATAGTATTCTTATCAACATACTTTCTGGCAAGTCATGCTCCATAACAAGAAAGGGATGTCCTGGTTTTAACACCCGTATTACCTCTTTCAGCATTTTATCCTGTGCATCTCCTTGTAGCTCGTAGAAGGCATAGGCACATGTCACGGCGTCGAATATATGGCTCTTGAAGGGGAGGTAGGCCGCATCTGACTCTACCAATAATACATTCTCCAGACTCCTCGTTTTTTTCAGGCCCTCTTTCAGCATACCATGAGAGAAATCGGATCCAATAACCATGCCCTTTGGACCTACCTTATTACAAAGGTAGTGCAACATTGCTCCCGTGCCTGTACAGAGATCAAGGGCAACATCACCCTTTTCCAGTGGTGATGCATTGGAAAGAAGTTTCCTCAGCCTGCCCTCTTTATCGGCTGAGTGTAAAGATACAAACCTGTCGTAAAAACTGGAAAACACATTATAATAATGTCTTCTGTATGTTTTCATGAGATGTTATTATCTTAGTAATATTCCCTGTAAAGTATTTTAAAACTATGATCCTAGATAGCTATGTAGACCGGGCAGGTAATTTACACCCAGGTATGTAAAGAATACGCTTATGAGACCAATGAGTGTAAGTATGGCCAGGTGTCTTCCTCTGTTTTTGCCAACGAGACGTGAATGCAGGGCAGCGGTAAATATAAGCCATGTGATAAGTGCCCATGTCTCCTTGGGATCCCAGCCCCAGTAAGTACCCCACGCATAGTATGCCCATACTGAGCCGGTTATGATACCTAGGCTAAACAGTATGTACCCCACGACAACACTTTGATAGATATATCTCTCAAGCACCTTTTTGTCTGGTAGGCCTTTAGATATGCTGCCAGCTTTTTTCCTGTCCTTTAATAGGTATATGAAGCTGAAGATGGAAGCCACGACAAAGGCTGCATAACCCAGGAAACAAGTTATGACATGTCCAACAAGCCAGTTGCTTTTAAGGGCAGGTATAAGCGGCTGTATCTTGGTATCTATATCTGGAGAAAATGATGCATATGCCATGAACAGAAATGCCACCGGTAGCACAAATGTATCCAATCCCTTTGCCTCTCTCTTTCGTTCGATGACCAGAGAGAACACCACTATTGTCCATGCAAAGAATACAAGCGACTCGTAGAGATTTGACAGTGGTGCATGTCCGATGCCGAGCTTGTATGATTCAAACCATCTTATTATAAGACCTGCGGTATGGCCTGTAAGTCCTGTTATTGTTACAAAATAGGTGATCTTGTCCAGCCCTTCCTTGCCGGTTACCATTCTTAGAATGGAGAAGAAAAATGCTGCCAAATATATGAAGGTTACCCAGCTCAGTATGATTGTATTCAAACCCTTCCTCCCTTGTAGTTCTCTAGCAATTCTTTTATGGGTCTATCCGCATTTGTGTCCCCTGTCTTTCCTGTTGCTACCACTGTGAAATTTATGCCTTCTGAATCTCTAGCTATCTTGATCCAGATCCTCTTTTGAGGATAAGTGAACGTGAGTAAAAGGCCTGCTATTATAATTACGCCACCCAGGCCCACAACAGGTATGCCAGGGTCCTTGTTTACCATGATTCCTGTATAATACTTGTCCCGTATACCATCAAGATAGAAGGTATATGGCTTGAATGAGCTGGGATTCAGGTTGGGGAACCTTTCAAAAAGTTGAGGTATACGTTCTTTCAACTTTTCTATGTGCTCTAGTACAAAGAATTGAATCCAGCTATCATGAGAATGTACCCCTATCTCGACAGCAGGTCCCATTCCCATGAGATTTTTATCAACGCGCAGGACATGAATAAATGTTTCGTCATTCGGGAGCTTGAACACAGACCCCGCTCTTACCTTGACAGTTTTTGTACCATCTGGATTCTTCTTTATACGTATGGATGCCTCTGGATAATCCCTGTAGTTAGATTGGTAAAAGCGAATCCCCATGAACTTTGCAGGGTGATTAACTATTATGGATGCCTTTTTCACGACCTTGTTGTTTACTAAAAAGGAAAGATCCGACCTGTATTCTTTTGGCATTCCATTATCGTAATACTTTATTTGGAAGTCATCGCAGTGAACAGAAAAACCAAGATCTTTTTCCTGGTTATCTTTAGTGTAGACCTTGGTAAAGTATTGTCCCTTTGCAACCTCGACATATCCTTCAAAGCCGAACATGGTCCCGAAGGCTGCACCTAGAACAATAACCAGGACAGCCACGTGCACGAGATGCACAAACAATTTTGCATAGCTCCCTTTTTCCCCGTAGAATAGAACAGAACCTCCGGAATCTCTCTTTTCTACCCTCTTATATCTTTCTCTAAGTATGTTTTCTATCTTGGTGCCTAGTTGCTCGGTGTTTGCCCTGGGAATGGTAAGGCTGTATCCTTTTTTATTTTTTGGTATAGCAGGTAATATCCGTTTTTTGAGGATTCTCCATGAACTTCTGAAATCTTTTATGGAACATACTATGAGGTTGAGGCAAAGCATGGCCCCTAGTGCAATAAACCAGGTGGAGTGGTATGTATCGAAGAGGCCAAGTGTATTGAATAACTTAAATGCCCATGGTTTTAAATGCATTCCAAACTCTTTGGCTGCATCCCCTTGCGGGATCACTGTACCAAGTATGGAGACAAGGGCGATAACAATCAGTAGGGTTATATTTAACCTGAGTGATAGGAGCATGGACCATATCCTAGAGTTGTTCTTTCCTTTTTTACTGGTACTCATCTTTACTCCTTAGTTTTATTTTTGCTGACCTGTCTTGCATCCATGCATGGCCTTGGCACTCTTCTGTCTTTTATTGTTAGTTGATCCTAATACTCAAGGGAGATAAATAAACCTTGGAAAGCCTTTTCCAGGTATTCCCTGTACTATTACTATACAATAAATTGCAGAACTTTTTTATAAGTAATCACAGTCGCAAGTCAAGCTTTATGCTTAATTTATACCATGGATCTAGCTAGCGGATTTACTGGTATTGATTTTAGGTGGGCCTTACCCTAAGTATTATCTAAGAAAGTATTTAATTAAACAACATTAGAGGCATGAGAAGTGGAATACAAGGATTATTACAAGATACTTGGCGTGGGCAGGAACGCTAGCCAGGACGAGATAAAAAAGGCATACAGAAGGCTTGCGAGAAAATACCATCCTGATGCCAACAAGGGTGATCCCGAGGCAGAGAAACGTTTCAAGGAAATAGGTGAGGCCTACGAGGTCCTCGGTGATCCCGAGAAGAGGAGTCGTTACGACGCACTTGGGACAAACTGGCAACAGGGTCAAAGCTTTACGCCGCCCCCTGATTTTGAAGACCTATTTGGCTTTCCTTTTGGTTTTGGAAGGAAGCCTGGTAGGGGCAGGACGTTCAGTTTTGAGTTCGGTACAGGTGGTGCTAGCCATCATGGCACCTTCTCTGATTTCTTTGATGCGCTGTTTGGGGACATGCATCAAGGGAGTCAATACGCCGGGAGAAGACAGTCACCCAGGGGCAGGGACATTGAGGCCGAGATAGGTGTTAGCATTGAAGAGGCCCACAGTGGGGCGACAAAACAGGTACTTGTGGAAAATAGCCATGGTAACAGGCGTCTTAACGTGAAGATACCTAGGGGTGCTTACGATGGCATGAAGATACGCCTCGCAGGCCAAGGTGAGCCTGGGCCAGGGGGCAATGGAGACCTTTACCTGAGGATAAAGATTTTTCCTCATCCTAGATACAAGATAGAAGGTAACGATCTGGTAACGGTCTTAGAACTTGCCCCGTGGGATGCTGCACTTGGAACCACGTGCACAGTGGAGACCCTGGATGGACCTGTTAAGCTAAAGGTCCCACAGGGCGTATCCTCTGGTCAGAGGTTACGTCTTAAGGGCAAGGGCCTTGGTGGACGTGGGGATCTTTATGCCGAGATAAAGATAGTTGTACCTAGGCACCTTTCCACGGAGGAAAAACGGCTTTTTACAGAATTGAAGAAGGTCTCGTCTTTTAAGCCCTGAGCATGAAGACCTTTGCCTGGCAGGATGACCAGGCAAAGGTGGAAAGTGCTCTTTACTTGATGTGCAACGTGGTCTTACCCTCAAGCCTGAGATAGGCCTTTATGGCGTTAAGCTTCTTTTCTCCGATACCTTTTACCTTCATTAGGTCGTCGACGGACTTAAAGGGACCGTTTGCATTGCGAAAAGCCACGATACCCTGGGCAGTGGATACACCTATACCTGGTAACATCTGAAGTTCTTCTGCAGTTGCGGTATTGATGTTGATGTAACCCTCTATCTCCTGTGAGGCCATGGTAATACTTCCACAGAAAAGCATTACAAGAGACAGAAAACAAAAATACACGATAGACCGTTTGAACATAACAACCCTCCTTAAGGAATTAAGATTAAATCAAAGGAAGTAACATCAGGGATGATACAGGAATAGTAAGGGAGATCTGAATAAAGTCAAGTAAAAAAACATCAGACGCCAGGCGAACGGGTGCCAGGTAAGAAAGCTATGTCTTTTCGTAGTCCTTTGTGAATCCACCTGTTTTGTCGGCTTTTACGGTCTTCGGTCTCCTGCCTCCGTACCCCGGCGTCCGGTTTCCTTATAGCCATACCCTCTATCTATATACCCTACACCTTGCATCCTAGACTATGAACCTTATTTTTCTTTTGACGCCTGACGCCTGACGCCTATTAATCATGATTCTTGACTACCTACGGCTTATATGGTAGCTCAAAATTTATGATCACGGGGCCGTAGCTCAGTTGGGAGAGCGCATGAATGGCATTCATGAGGTCGAGGGTTCGATTCCCTTCGGCTCCACCACTTAAATCCTTGGTCCTGTTGTAGAAATCCCTGTGCATGTCTTATTTATGGCCAGGATGTCATGAGACTATATAACATATGTAGGGGGCCCTCATGTGCTAGAGGGCCCTTTTCTTGAATTAGACCAGGACTGGACAACAGGTCATGGTTTACCAGCATTCATGGGTTGTATATGGGTATATTCAGCCTGGTAACAACACCTGCATGGTCGGATGGCCACATGCCAGATACTGTTTTGTTTCTTGGCTTATTTCCTATAACGTGCGAAAAGACCGGTCCAACTATTGAAAATGGAAGGAAGCCGAAATTGTTCCGTACAAATACATGGTCGATACGTTCCGAGAGATGGGATTCCTCGTTCAAGAGGTCAGGGTCCTGACAGCACGTATAGCCTGGATTGTTTCTGTTGTTTAGACGTCTCAGCCATGTGTCGGCATATCCAGAGAGGCTTATCTGCATGTATGGTGGCAAAAGGAAATAAGGCGGTTCGGGAATAGGTAAGGGTGTTGTGTCCTTGGGAGAGGAATTGAGATCTCCTACAAGTATAACAGGGAGGGTCTCGTACTTTAGCGCCTCTATTAATTCATGGGCCTGGAGTGCCTGAACGTACGGGACCTCTGGACTGATGTCAGCCCCCTGAACCTCAAGGTGGGTGTTCACGAAGCGATAGGCGGTGCCCCTAACTGTTGCATCCACTGCAGCAAACCCCCTTTTGAACTCTACTGCTGTTCCTCCTACCTCATAGGTTATGTCGTTCTGATAATTATAGGTAAATATGTTCGAGGTTAACACATCAGCCCTTCTTAGTATAACATCCCTGTCAGTGAGCCTTGTATCATCAAGGATTGGGCTCTCACTATCGAAGCCGACCAGCATTGGTAGCTCCACGTCTGCTTCCTGAATTACTGCGGCTACCTCGTAGTGTAGGCCACGCTTTGAGAGTGCGTTCAAGAGTATATCAAGGTAATCATATACCACGTCCGTGGCTGGTATGGGATTACCTATCATAAAGTCTCCCGGATGTTGAGTGCGTATAATGGACACCTCTTGAAGGCCTATCAGGTGAGGTTTGTAGTGGGCAACCTCATCTGCTATGGCATCTGCCCTCTCCGGGAAGTTGGTGTTGAGGGCATTGTTGAAAATATCAGCAACTGCCTTTGGTATACCAAGCGGGTCATCTGGATCCGCCTGCATGACCTCAAAGATATCAGCTCCCACATAAAGATTCTGGGTCATCACCTTTACTGGGCCAGCAAAGTACAATGACCCAGCCCTGGCGCTCGTACCACTTAGGCCTGTCAGTAGTATAGCAAGAGCAAACACAATCGTATATTTCATGATTGTGTAGCCAGCTTTAAACCAGTGGGCATTAATGCTTTTCAATACCCTTGCGAGAGTCCTGTCTTTGTTTTTTTTCATGATGATCCCTCCTTAAATTTATACTGGTACAAAGTACCCTCTTGAATCTACAAAAGGCTTGGTCAAAAAAGAAAATTAGCAGAACATATCATAAAGTTGCAATTAGCCTCGTGTTGATTCTATTCTACTACATAGTAGATAATAACAACTTTATTAATAAAGTCAATACACATACACCTCTGGAACCCGGAACGAACATAGTACCCCCCTGGAAGGGATTAAGGTGATGGGTCGAGAAGGGAAGAAAGGGTTGAGGGATTGGCTGAGGATTCACAGGTTAGGCAAAGGCAGGGTGAAATGAGCGTAGCGAATGGAACCCTGCCTTTGAAA
>QMLJ01000059.1 GCA_003643935.1 Deltaproteobacteria bacterium
CCTGCCTAGGAATTTTAATGATGGAACCCAAGTCCACGACTATTGATCTTATCTCCCTAAGCATTTTAAAAAACGCATTTGAGTTGCGAGAGTCGACTTATTTTGGACACCACTGATTTTAGTATTTGATTTCCAGGGGTTTTTCTATTGGTCTGCATTGTTTGGTCATCTTCTTAAAAAAAGCTGGATATACATAGTTTATAAGTGCTAGATTACATACTTTGTTAGTTAAGGGGAGTTTTTATTATGGAACAGGCAATACAGAGGGCAGAGATACTTATAGAGGCCCTTCCCTACATAAGGGATTTCAGGGGCAAGAGGATAGTAATAAAGTACGGCGGGCATGCAATGGTTGACCCAGAGCTGAAAAAGAAATTTGCCAGGCAGATAGTACTCCTCAATTATGTAGGCATAAACGTAGTAGTTGTCCACGGGGGAGGGCTCCAGATAGGCAATGTCCTGGAACAGATGGGGATGCAATCGACCTTTATAGATGGCAGGCGCGTGACTGATTCAAGGACCATGGATGTTGTTGAGATGGTGCTGGCAGGTGGTGTAAACAAGGACGTGGTCAATCTCATAAATAACGAGGGCGGTAAGGCCGTGGGACTCTCTGGGAAAGATGGTGGTCTGATAAAGGCAAAGAAGTTATTTTTAAAAGATAAGAGAACAGATGTAGCAGCGGATAGTACAGTTGACATGGGACATGTAGGAGAGGTTACATCGGTAGATACCTCCATTATCGACACCCTGGAAAGTGCAGGTTACGTAGTAGTTATTGCACCCCTAGGTGTTGGCGATGAAGGGGAGACCTACAATATCAATGCGGATTCTGTTGCAGCTGAGATTGCTGTTGGCCTAAAGGCTGAAAAACTTATTATCCTAACGGACGAGGCAGGGGTACTGGACAAGGATGGAAGCTTGATATCCAGCATAAGCTATGAAGATATTCCTAGGTTGATCGAAGATTCAGTGGTGACAGGTGGCATGATACCCAAGCTGGAGTGTTGCATGAGAGCAATGGAGGCAGGGGTCATGAAGGCACATATTATTGATGGTCTGGTGCCTTACTCCATACTGCTGGAACTCTTTACAGACTCAGGCATAGGGACACAGATTGTAAAAGAGGAGCAAGAATAAATGGTCCACTACCTTATGAACACGTATGCACGTCTCCCAGTTGCGCTTGTAAAGGGCAAGGGGGCTTGGGTATGGGACGTTGATGGCAAATCATACCTGGACATGGTCAGTGGCATAGCGGTCTGTTCTCTTGGCCACTGCCACCCAGATGTGGTGAACGCTGTCTCAGAGCAGGCAAGGAACCTGTTCCATTGTTCTAATCTGTACATAATACCACAGCAGGAACATCTGGCAGAGCTCATAGTAAATAATTCGTTTGATGGCAGGGTTTTCTTTTGCAACTCAGGTGCAGAGGCCAACGAGGCAGCCATCAAGTTGGCCAGGCGTTACTGCAACGAGAGAAAACAGGGGGCAGCAAAAATCATTGCCATGGAGGGATCCTTCCATGGCAGGACGCTTGCGACCGTGGCTGCTACCGGCCAGGCCAGGTTCAGGCAGGGATTTGATCCAATCCCCGGGGGGTTTGAGATTGTGCCTTACGGTGATATAGATGCACTCCTTGATGCGATAGATGAAGATACCGGGGCAGTTTTGCTTGAGCCCATACAGGGAGAGAGTGGAGTGCATGTGCCACCTGATGGTTACCTTAGGCAACTAAGAAAGATATGCGATGAGTATGGCCTGCTTTTGATTCTGGATGAGGTCCAGACCGGAATTGCAAGGACGGGCAGGTTCTTTGCTTATATGCACGAAGGGGTGGAACCTGATATAATGACCATGGCAAAGGCGCTTGCCAATGGTTTCCCTGCAGGGGCCATGCTTGCAAAGCCTTTTGTTGCAGATGCCTTTACACCTGGGAGCCATGCTTCTACTTTCGGAGGTAATCCCCTTGCAATGTCTGCGGGTATTGCTACTATATCTACTATCATGAGGGATAATATAGTTGATAAGAGCCTTCAACAAGGTATGTACTTGATGAATAGACTACATGAATTAGAAAGAATACATCCTTCAATAAAGGAAGTAAGGGGTAGGGGCCTGATGATAGGTGTAGATTTTGATGCCGATGTATCATCTTTGCCTTCCGACGGCCTAAGTAAGGGTATACTATTGAATGTAATAAAGGGTCACACGTTAAGGTTGGTACCTCCTCTTGTTATATCCAGCCAGGAGATAGACCAGGCAATGGATATGATCGATGATATACTGAAGGAAAAAGGGCTCTAAGGTGAAGAAAGACTTTCTTTCCATAACAGATCTTACAGAGAATGAAATAATGCACGTTTTCGCAAGGGCAGATGCTTTTAAGAAAGGTGAAAGGTCAAGTGCCCTATCATCCAAGAGCGTGGTCCTTGTGTTTGAAAAGGCATCCACCAGGACCAGGGTGTCTTTCGAGGCAGGGATCTCAAGGCTTGGTGGACATCCCGTGGTTTTGACGCCTGATGCATCACAGATGGGGAGGGGTGAGCCCATAAAAGATACTGCCCGCATACTTTCTGGCTATGCCCATGCTATTGTGATGAGGACATTCGGGCATTCAAGGATTGAGGAGATGGCTTCCTGGGCAGACGTGCCTGTTATAAACGCACTCACAGACCTGCTGCATCCCTGCCAGGTACTCTCGGACTGTTTTACACTTAAACAGAGGTTCGGTGATCTTAGGGGAAGGAAGATAGGCTGGGTGGGTGACGGCAACAACATGGCCAACTCATGGATAAATGCGGCATCCTTGTTTGGATTTGACCTTTGGCTTGCATGCCCTGAAGGTTTTGGGCCTGAGAGGAAAATTATGGATGCAGCTATTTCAAGGGGTGCCAGGATAGAGCTTGTAGGGGACCCTAGGGATGCCGCAAGGGATGCCATTGCGGTTAATACCGACGTGTGGGCCAGTATGGGACAAGAGCAGGAGGCTGGTTTAAGAGAGGAGAAGTTTAAGGGTTTCCAGGTGGATTCCGACCTGATGGCCCTGGCTGCAAGCAATGCTGTTTTCATGCACTGCCTTCCTGCCCACAGGGGCCAGGAGGTAAGCGAAGAGGTGCTGGAGTCTCCCAGGTCAATAGTGTGGGAGCAGGCACTGAACAGGCTTTATGTGCAGATGGCACTTATGGAATTACTTATGCAAGAAAGGAATGGATGATGTCTAGAGAAAAGGTGGTTTTGGCATATTCGGGCGGTCTTGATACCTCTGTAATACTTAAATGGCTGCAGGAGGAGATGGGCTACGATGTAATATGTTTTGTGGCTGATGTGGGGCAGGGCGAGGAGCTTGACGGTCTTGAAGAGAAGGCAATGAGTACCGGTGCAACAAGGGTCTACATAGAGGATCTCAAGGAGGAGTTTGTTAGGGATTATGTCTTCCCTGCATTCAGGGCGGATGTTGCGTATGAGGGGCTTTACCTGCTGGGCACGGCCCTGGCAAGACCGCTAATAGCCAAGAAGCTTATAGACATTGCAAGAGAAGAGGGTGCCCGAGCCGTAGCCCATGGTGCAACAGGTAAGGGTAACGATCAGGTAAGGTTTGAACTTACATTCTTCTCTTTGGAACCTGATATAAAGGTTATATCCCCGTGGAAGATGGATGAATGGAAGCTTAGATCAAGGGAGAGGATGATAGATTATGCAAAGGCCCACGGTATAAAGATTCCCGTTACCAAGAAGAAACCTTACAGTATGGACAGAAACATACTCCATATAAGCTACGAGGGCGGTATCCTGGAGGACCCCTGGCAGGCACCTGATGAAGACATGTTCATACTCACGACCTCCCCGGAGAAGGCCCCTGAGCGCCCAACAGATATTGTTGTTACATTTACCGATGGTAACCCAATTGCAATAAACAACAAGGAACTCTCCCCAGCCGAACTACTTGCAGAGCTCAATACCCTTGGTGCTAGAAACGGCATAGGAAGGGTGGACATAGTGGAGAACCGTTATGTGGGAATGAAATCCAGGGGGGTATACGAGACACCCGGCGGTACTATACTGAAGGTAGCCCACAGGGCAGTGGAACAGGTAACCATGGACAGGGAAGTAATGCACCTAAGGGATGAACTTATGCCTAGGTACGCATCCCTTGTATACAATGGTTACTGGTTTGCTCCGGAAAGGCTTGCCTTGCAGGCCTTGATCGATGAGTCACAGAAGGGTGTAGATGGTGACGTAAGGATCAGGCTCTACAAGGGCAACTGCATTGTAACCGGCAGGAGATCACCCGTCTCTCTTTACAACCAGGAGATTGCCACGTTCAGCGAGGATGAAGTTTACAACCAAAAGGATGCTACTGGTTTCATAAGGCTGAATGCATTAAGGCTCAGGCTTAGGGCGGTAAGGAAAAATGGCTAAAAAACCTTGGCAAGGCAGGTTTGGTGAGCCTACCCATGAAAAGGTAGAGGACTTTACCGAGTCTGTGAGCTTGGACAAGAGGCTCTACATGGAAGACATTCTGGGCAGCATTGCCCATGCCAAGATGCTGGGGAAGATTGGTATACTCAAGGGTGATGAGCTGGATAAAGTAATAACAGGCTTGGAGTCCATAGGTCGGGACATAGAAGAGGGCAGGTTCTATTTCGACAAGACCCTTGAAGATGTCCATATGAATATAGAGGCTGAACTCACAAGGCGGATTGGTGATGCAGGTAAAAAGTTGCATACCGCCAGGAGCCGTAATGACCAAGTTGCAACTGACTTGAGGCTGTATCTTAAGCGAGAGATACATGATATAAGGACTTTACTTGTAGATTTTATGAGAATTATCATGGACGTGGCTGAAGACAACCTAGATATAGTGATACCAGGGATGACCCATCTCCAGCACGCACAGCCCGTGTTGCTGTCACACCATTTAATGGCATATTTCGAGATGTTTGCAAGGGACCACCAGAGACTTGGCGAACTCCTTCAAAGGGTAAACATATCTCCGCTCGGAAGTGCAGCTCTTGCAGGTTCGTCGTACCCTATTGACAGGTGGATGACTGCCATGGAGCTTGGTTTCAAGGAACCATCGAGGAATTCTGTAGATGGTGTCAGTGACAGGGACTTTGCCATAGAGTTCGTGGCTGCATCTGCCATATGCATGATGCACCTGAGCAGGCTTACGGAGGAGCTCATAGTTTGGAACTCGCAGGAGTTCAGCTTCATTGAGCTGCCTGATTCCTATGCAACAGGGAGCTCTATAATGCCACAGAAGAAAAACCCGGATGTACCCGAGCTTGTGAGGGGAAAGACAGGTAGGGTCTACGGTAACCTAGTTGCGCTTTTGACTCTTATGAAGGCCTTACCCCTTGCATATAACAGGGATATGCAGGAGGACAAGGGTCCTGTATTCGATACAGTGGATACCATGAAATCATGCATAGGCATAATGACAGGGCTTTTGCCTGGGATCAGGTTCAGAAAGGATACAATAATGGAAGCGCTAGACAAGGGCTTTATTACCGCAACAGACATTGCCGACTACCTGGTGCGCAAGGGAGAAACATTCAGGGATGCGCATCGTATTACTGGAGAGCTGGTTGCCTACCTCGTGAGTACCGCCAAGACTCTTGATACCCTTGATATGAATGATTACAAGAGATTCTCCCCTAGGTTCGAAGACGACGTATTCAACTGCGTGGATCCAGTCTCGTCGGTGGACTTGAAGTTGACATACGGTGGTACTTCAAGAAAAAACGTCTTTGATGCCATACAAAGGGCCCGGGCCTTTTTAGATGACCTGAATCATGACAGTTGAAAAAAGTATCTGGAGTATTATCATCTGTATACTTTTAGCGATTCCCCTTGGTTGTGGGAGAAAAAAACCACCCCTACCTCCCATACCTCCGAAGCCGGTTGAAGTGCTATCCATAGGATTTTCAGGTAATAGTGTCATCACTACACTCTTTTGCCATGAACAGGGCATAAAAATCGTGTTGTTTGGGAAGCCCAAGGGTATATGTCCACTTTGCACCGAGGGTCTAAAAAAAAAGGCAGGGCTGCTTGCGGATAAAAAAGGCAGGTATGTTATAATAGACAAGAACCCTGAAAGCAGATGCATGGTTTACCGTATAGGTTTTGAGAAGGGGGATGTCCATTGGCTGGGTGATGCAAGGATTGTATGTAGACAAAGAGGTGACCCATGAACGACTTTGCTTACAAGGATGATAGGCTTTACTGCGGGGATGTTGCCATAGAAGACCTTGCAGACACTATAGGAACCCCCTTTTATTGCTACAGCCTGCCTACAATAAGAAGACATGTGAGGGTTTTTGAGGAACCACTTGCCGGTGTAGATCATCAGACCTGTTTTGCAGTAAAGGCAAACGCAAATCTCGCTGTACTTGCAGCCCTTGCCAATATGGGCATTGGGGCAGACGTGGTATCAGGAGGGGAATTGTTCAAGGCCCTTGAGGCGGGGATAGCTCCTAACAGGATAGTTTATTCAGGCGTTGGCAAGCGCGTAGATGAGATTGACATGGCACTGGCAGCAGGCATACTTATGTTCAATATTGAGAGCGAGCAGGAGCTTGAAGTGGTGGCAACAAGGGCATCTGTGCTCAACAAAAAGGCGCCCGTTGCAATAAGGGTAAATCCTGATGTGGACCCGGAAACGCATCCCTACATATCCACGGGGTTGAAGGAGAACAAGTTCGGTATTGATATAGATGCTGCTTTAGAACAGTACAGGAAGGCGGTAAGCTTCGATCATGTAGATGTTATAGGCTTGGACTGTCACATAGGCAGTCAGCTCACCGAGGTAAAGCCTTTCCTGGACGCAGTGGAAAGGCTCAAGGTACTAGTGTCTCGGCTGGAGAAGGATGGCATATCCTTGAGATATCTTGATCTTGGCGGTGGGCTTGGCATAACCTATGA
>QMLJ01000060.1 GCA_003643935.1 Deltaproteobacteria bacterium
AGACCTGAGATCCTTTCCTCTATCCTGTTGACTATGGATTCCTCTATCTCAGCCGGTGATGCGCCTGTATCAACTACGGTTATGGCAATCTTATCAGGTGTGATATCAGGAAATACTTCGACCTTCATGGTCATCACTGTTATGATGCCTGCTGCAAGCACAAAGAGCATCATGAGGTTTGCACTTACGTGATTATCAATAAACCAGCCTATTATCTTCTTCATATCCTAGCCCAACACCTGAGTTCTGTGCCCTTATTGCTATTTTTCACCTGATATCCCACGCCTGAGAAAAAGATTGAACGTGTAGACTACAGGCTATCTTTTACCTTTAGCCTTATGCCCTGATCTGTGCATTGTCTTTTCCTAGTTACCCGACACCTTAAGACCTTTTCTTTTACCTCATACCTTGCACCTTGTACCTCATACCCTGCACCTTGTACCTTATACCCTGTACCTTGTACCTTATACCCTGTACCTTGCACCTTATACCCTACACCTTGTACCTTATACCCTTTTATATACCCTTACAGCCATCCCATCTGTCACCACATCTAGGTGTGTGATAATAACATTATCACCGTCTTTTAGACCGGAGCTTATGATTACCTTGTCTCCAACTGTTCTTGCCACCTTTACCCTGCGGAATCTGAGCTTGCCATCTTGAAATAACCAGACAACATCTTTATGCAGGGCTGACCTGGGAACGAGTGCGGATCTCTTAAGCACATGACCTTGGATCAATACCTTTACAAAGAGACCAAAGCTAAGAGGAGGTTTGTGGCTAAAGGGCCTTTCTACACGTACAACCACTTTCACCATACGCGTCTTGGGGTCTATCATGCCTTCTGCCCTAACCACATGGCCTTTCCAGATGGTCTTTATACCGGCAATATCTGCTATAACAAGGGCTGGAGAGCCTTTATCAGATGTGAAACCAGGTACATCTATCCATCCTAATGCTTCTTTTTCAAGGGGTACGGGTATCTCTGCGCAAGATGTCTCATACAGGGTAGCGAGTATCTTGCCCGGAGCTACATACTGGCCTTTGTCCACTGATTCATTTATAACCATGCCTGAAAAATCCGCCCTTATCTCAGTACGCTCAAGGTCGAGACCTGCCTTATCAAGCCCTGCCTGAGCTGCCTTGAGGGCGGCTCTTGCTGCTTCAAGCTGAGGTTCCTTTGCTACCAGAGGTGGAGGTTCTTTTGTATGTGTCATGTACCATTCTTTTCTTGCCTGTTTTGATAGCTCTTCTGTCTGGAGAAGAGTACTCTTTGCATCCTCGAGTTTTGCCTCAGAGAGCATAAGGGCAAGCCTGTAATCCCTCTGGTCTATCCTCATGAGTAGATCCCCTTTATTAAAAGTCCCTCCCTTAACCATCTGAGGGGATACATATGTAAGTTTACCTGAGACCTGAGGTATTACATCCACCTTGTGTAATGGTCTCACATCCCCATAGCCATCTACCACGATCCTGTTTCTACCTGTTTTTATCTTCAATGTCTCTACAACAGGAAGGTATGCTTCGGGCCTTCTCTTCTTTACTTCGGGCTTGGTCTTCACAATAAACACTGATAACCCTATCCCCACTATAATGATGGTTATTGCAACAGCTGCATGTAAGATCATCCTTCTGTTCATGGCATCAATCACCCTGTTTTTTGTCTATCTGCTCTAGTGAGACCCCTCCAAGTGCACGGTACAGGGATACCCTGTTGGTAAGTATGGCAAGATCCACATTAGAAAGCTCATCCAGTATATCCAGGTAAGCCTTACGGGCACCTAGTACTTTTGTGTAATCTACAAGCCCTCCGCTGTATCTGGACTCAATAATACTTAAGGAGGACGCTGTATTTCCTTTTATTTTCACAATGTCCTTTCTTCTCTCTAAGAGCTTGTGCTCTGTCATAAGGGCATTCTCTACTTCAAAAAATGCATTGAGCACTGTCTTTGCATAATCCATCTGTACCTGTTTGTACTGTGCCTCCATGGCTCTCTGCTCTGCCTTTAGAGCACCTGCATTGAATATGGGCTGGGTTATTCCCATTGCCATCTCACTGAGCATGCTATCTGGTCGGATCAACTCTCTAAAAGAATCACTTATATAACCATAGGTTGATGTCAGCTTGATACTTGGAAAGCGGGCTGCCTTGGCAACACCTACCTGGGCGTTTATTGACTTAAGCCTTGCTTCTGCTGCCCTGATATCAGGCCTTCTCTCGAGTAGTTCTGACGGGATACCAGAAGGTACAGGGCTCATCTGATCCACATAATCGAAAGTATAATCTCTAATATAGGAAGAGATATTCAGGGATGTCTGTTTTCCGGCATACCCTGCACTGGGAAAATCATATGGTAGCTGACATACAGATACCTTTTGCCTTGTACTCGGATATTTCCCAAGGAGCACACAGATCTTTTGCCTTGTTGTGTTGAGCTCCTGAACAAGGGTGGTAAGCCTTGATTCCAGCCGCTTCAGTTCTGTGCTGGCATTCTTCAGTTCTAGGATCCCGGTTATTCCCCTGTTATATCTTTCCTCTGTAATCCTTAAGGTATTTTTCTGGTCATCTATTATGGCCTTTGCAAGATCAATACGCTGCAAAAGGGCCTGTTCCTGAAAGTACAGTGCTGCAGTCTCTGCTATGATGGAATTTATAACAGAGTTTCTCGTGTCCCTTGCCTCCAAGAACTGTTCTCTGGCTGACTCATTCAGGCTGGCGATCCTTCCCCATATATCAAGCTCGAAAGATGCTGCAGCAGCAAGGTTGTACGTATCCACAGTACTTCTTTTTCTGTAAACCGATGGTAGAGTAATACCAAAGGTCTCCCTGGTTTTTGCGGCCCTGCCACTCAGGTCGAGCCTGGGTAGTCTCTGAGATCTTGCCTGTATGAGCTGGTAATGCATCTGTACAATCCTGAACGCACTAGCCTTTATATCAAGGTTATTGTTTATGGCCTGATCAATAAGCCTATCCAGCTTCCCATCATGGAAATCCCTCCACCACATCCCTGAACCCTTGAGATGTGATTTTAAAGCCCTTGAACCCTCGAACCTGGGTGGTATATCTATATTCGGCCTGTGGTATTCAGGTCCTACATGTACACATCCTGCTACTAACAGTATAATGACCGCTAAAAACTTCATCATGTCTCTTTGTCTTTTATGTTACAGCCAAGTCCATAGAGAGAGAACCTGGTTACATGTTCTACGAGCTTGTCCCTGTATTTGTCCGTGTACTCTCTACCCGTTACCTTGCTTATAGGCAGCCTCCCAAATGTGAAATACAGGATCAAGGCAAACACGCTTATCACATCAAGCAAAAGCTCTTCATCTGATATACTTTTGAGATCCGGACGTAGCAAAGCAGAGACCTCTGCAACAAAAGGACGTATTACATCCTCTACCATCATGTCCAGGGCCTTTGTGGGATTCGTTAGCTCCCTTGCCATGAGCTTATGGTGTATCTCAACCTCTTCTTGGCTTAAAGGGCCATGCATATATGCCTCCGTAAGTGCCCTGACCACAGTCTCTACCGTGGTCTTCTTTTCTGACTTGATACGTTTCCAGAAAAAATCCCTTATACGTCTTGCCCTTGGTATCATGTGGTGCCTGAATACATCCAGGTATAGGCCCTGTTTTCCTTTGAAATAATAATTCACTGCAGCTAGATTGCACTGTGCATACCTTGTGATATCGCGAATGCTTACATGGTCATACCCATCTGCGGCAAATAGCACTTCTGCCGTATCTAGTAGCCTTTCCCGAACACCTTTATCTAATCTATCAGTCTTCATACAAATGTATGTATTAAACATTTGTTTTGATGTCAACAGGATTGTTTGTAAGGTAAGAGATACAGGTCTCGGGTACTAGGAAAGGACAAGGTACAAAAGGGCAAAGGCACAGAGTTCTAAATAAGCTCTCAGCTCTCAGCAAAGTAAGAGAAGTTGGGGGCTGAAAGCTGATTGTTTTTTCCTGGCGCCCTGTTACCGGTGCCTGATGACTGCCATCACACCGAGCCCTTTACAGACTTCTTTATGGTATCCTCTATGATATCGTGTATCCTGGGTGGTATGCCTTCAATGCCTATGTCAAGGAAGCCCCTTATTATGAGTGAGCGGGCCTCTTCTTCAGTGAGTCCCCTTGACATGAGATAGCTTAATTCCTTTGATGATATCCTCCCAACAGCTGCCTCGTGCGACAGGTTTATGTCAGGATGTGAGCCCTTTAGCTCTGGTATGGTGTGTATAACGGCATTTTCGTCAAGCAACAGGCCGCTACATTCCATGTGACCCTTACAGCCAGGCCTTTTGCCTTCTATCATCTGCCTGGATATCACAATCCCTGCTTCGCTTACCACCCTGCTTATAATCTCGGCACCTGAGTCTTCCCCCTCAAGAACTGCCCTTGCACCCATGTCAAAAAAGGAATTGTTCTTTGAGTATATGATGGAATGAAACCTTGCAGAACCACCTGCCTCTACCCATGCAGTTGGGTATGCAACCAGTTTTTTAACAGATGTCATTGCAGCATAATTGGAGACAAACCTGGCATCTTTATCCACGCGTATGCCGGTTACTGGATAGACCTCAATGTTCTCACCCCAGTTATGGAGCATGGTGTAGCTGAGAGACGCGCCTTCAGCTATATACACCTCGGTTATACCAATGTGTCTTCCCTGGAAGACCTGGCAGGATGTTGTGCAGCCATTTAGTATATTTAAGGTAGAGCCTTGGCCCAGGTCTATTATATTATGTATTACCTGCGTGCTACCCGTTGATCCAAGCATGAAAGCAGCCTGCACCGGTTCATCTATCTTTATACCAGGTTCAACCCTTATGTAATATCCCACGGGTTTTGCCTCTGAAGCCAGGCGTGTATACTCGCTCTTGTTCTTGTCTACCAGGTTGAAATAGAGTTTTTCCCGTACACGCGGGTATTTCTCAATGGCATCAAATATGGGGATGACCTCAAGGCCATCGACCGCATACATGCTCTCGAGTACAGATGCATCCATGACAAGGAAATTTCCGCAGCTCGGCAGTCCGCCATAACCTATATCTTCTAACCTACTGTTTTCATTAGATATTATCTCATCAAGTCTCTTGTTCTCCACCTGTATCTCCCCTTACCATGTCCTTGTAACATTCCATGCACTGGCTATAGCCCTTTTCCCTAATCTCTGCCAGTATCTCTGATGGCGATCCACATCCAAGTATATATCCACCCACTAT
Organism: Deltaproteobacteria bacterium; assembly: GCA_003643935.1. Taxonomy (GTDB): domain Bacteria; phylum Desulfobacterota; class Desulfomonilia; order UBA1062; family UBA1062; genus B14-G9. The sequence continues at coordinate 5,238 of QMLJ01000060.1, forward strand.
GACGCAGGCAGTATCAGCCCTTATGTAGTCCAGGATGTAGCCTGTGTGTGTTATTATTATGGCAGAGCGCCTCCTCTTTCTTAATGGCTTATCCTTTTCCAGTATAAGGCTTAATGCCTTTGATATGATGGATATGTTCTCTATGTCCACACCTGATTCTGGCTCGTCTAGTAACAAGAGGTCAGGCCTTTGTACCATGAGCTGCAGTATCTCGGACCTTTTTCTCTCTCCTCCTGAGAAACCAAGGTTTATGTCCCTGTCAAGGTACTGGTCCATGTTTAGCATCTCTGAATACACGTGGAGATCAAAGTTATCATTGTCTTTGATGTTATCAAGCAGTGTTGAGAGCCTGACTCCCTTGACAGCGGGTGGATACTGGAAGGCAAGGCCTATACCCATCCTTGCCCTTTCGTGGACAGGGAGATCTGTTATGTCCCTTCCCTTGAACACTATCGTGCCTGATGTGACGGTAATGCCCGGAAGCCCAAGGATCGCACCCATGAGTGTGCTCTTGCCTGAGCCATTGGGCCCGAATATCACGGTTGTCCTGCCCTCTTCTATCGAGAAGTCTATACCCTTTAATATCTCGTGACCACCTGCCGATACATTTAGTCCCTTTATATCTAGTAAGCTCATAGCACATGAGTAATGGCTCGACGCCTTATTGTCAAGGAATAGCTGTAACCAGGTATCATCATTTCAGGTCTATATGCCCCAGGCATCACGGACAATTGGCTAACTGTTTAAATTTGATCTTATTTTTTGAGCAACACAGGGTTTACTGTAAAGGCAAAGGCCATTGAATTCAGCATACTATCTTATGCTTTTCTATGGTATATTGTGTTTGCCGGAGTCGGACGATGTTTAAGGATTTCAGGAGGTGAAAATCATGCCGGAGAAGATAACAATGCTATTTGATAATCCGGGCGAGGACAACACAGGCGATTGTGTTAATGTTGTCCGTGATGCTGTAAAGAAGAACAAGTACAGGCATGTGGTGGTGGCATCTACCAGGGGGAAAACTGCCATGGCCTTTTATGACGCATTAAAAGGTCTTGATGTAAACCTGGTAATTGTGACACACAGTGTTGGATTCAAGGGCCCGAACATAGATGAATTCGATCCCAAGGTAAGGGAGATGCTAGGAAAAAAAAGCATCCCCATCCATACCGGTACAATACTCTCTCATTCCATTGAAAAATCGCTCATGGATAATTTCAATGGTATATACCCTGCCTTCATCATAGCGAATACACTGAGGATATTCGGCCAGGGCACAAAGGTTGCCTGCGAGATAGTAATGGAGGCATGTGATGCAGGCCTCATCCCAGAGGGTGAAGAGGTTCTGAGCATTGGAGGCACTGCAATAGGATCCGATACCGTGCTATTGATAAGGTCAAGGCCTTCAAAAAGGTTTCTTGATCTGGATGTGCTGGAGATACTTGCCAGGCCAAGGGGGAGATGAAGTATAAGGCGCCGGGCGTCAGGCATCAGGCGTGGAGGCACAGAAAGATATAAATTGCGATCTTTACTGATCCCATGATCTACCTCTAGTATGATAATTAGTCATACCATTGAAAAAGTCGAGTCAGAATAAACAGCATCCACCTGGGATGGCTGGTTACTGAGTGCTGATACCTGAGAGCTAGGCATCA